>RKRO01000008.1 GCA_007571355.1 Candidatus Poribacteria bacterium
GTCGCTGACATGGCTATTCATGAGGATCAGAGTTCTCAACTGCTTTAATTCGCTGCAAAATTTTATATCTTTAATTTGACAATCATTGATAATTAAGGATTTCAAGTGCGTTAGTCTTGCAATTGGCGTAATGTCACGAATATCATTACCAGCTATCGATAAATTTTTAAGCCGCGTTAATTCAGCAATCGGCGTGAGGTCTGCAATTTGAGTTCTCTTGAGTGACAACATCTCGAGTTGTGTCATTTCAGCAATCGGCGTGAGGTCTGTAATTTGGCAGTTTTCGAGCGACACATTTGTGAGTTGCACCATTTCAGTGAGTGGCGCAATATCCACAATTTGGTCGCTATCCAGTAATAAATTTGTCAGTTGCGTCAGTCTTTTGATTGGCGTAATATCACTGATTTGGTTTAGCCCAAGTTTTAGTTTCGTAAGGTTGGGCAATTCTGCAAGGACGCTAAAGATTTGCGTTGCGTCACTTATCTGATGCCGTTGAAGTTCTAAGTCTGCAAGTTGTTTTAATGCTGCGAGCGGTGTAATGTCATCTATTTTGTTGCCAGAAAGTTTTAATGTGTTAAGTCTCGTCAACTTCGTAAGAGGTGTGATGTCGATGATTTGATTACGGCTGAGATCTAAGTGGTAGAGTTGTGTTAACCCAGCAAGGGGCGTGATGTCCGTAATCTTGTTACCCTCGAGGTGTAGTACTTGTAAATTTGTTGCTTTTTCCAAGCCGGTCAGATCTTTTATGTCTTTGTACATGGCAAACAAGCGTTTTAACGCTCTCAAATCTCTTTGAGAAATAGGTTCGTTCGGGTCTAAACCGAGTTCTGCTCGGACAGCAGCAGCTAAGTTTTTATCGGATATTACGCTCGGTTTTACAAGTGAACAGTTGAGAAAAACGGGAAGAATCAGAAAAAGCAGATAAAAGTGTTTCATAACATGAGGTCCTATGGGTTGAGGAACATGGTGTCCACTAAAATAGATTGTAAGTTTAAGAGGCAATTTGTTTGACATTGGTTGAATTATAGCATCTTGTCGTAAAAATTGTCAATAAAGTTGAGGTCGTGTAACAGGGTCATTATGAAAACTGAATGGCTCTGATCTTTAACTGAGCACTGGTTGAAAAATTGTCACAGGTGTGGTAAACTTTATGTTAGGATAGGCAAACTCACAACTATTATTAGAGTATTCAACCTGAAGATTTAGTTTTGGGTTTGAGTCTTTGGCTATAAAAAAACAAGAACATTTGAAGGAACTTCTGGCATTGAATCATGAAAGAGTGTTGGAATCGGAAGAGAAGCAAGAAATCGAAGCACTCGTTACCGAAGAACAGGCACTACAAATCCGAAATCTCGAAAAATTAGAGAAACGGCTTTTGTCATAAGCGAGACGTGATAAGGTTTCAGAAATGCTATTAATCAAATGAAAACCTCCGATAGTTTGGGGGCTTCATACTCAATTAACTTACTCAAATATGAGACTTGACAAAAACCAAGAAAAAGCCGTGAACCACGTTGCTGGACCCGCAATCGTCATCGCAGGCCCCGGCAGCGGAAAAACCACAGTTGTAACAGCGCGGATCCTGAACCTCATCCAAACCCATAACATCCCAGCTCCGCAGATCCTCGCTATCGCCTTCAATAGAAAAGCCGTTGAAGAGATGGAGACCCGCATCTTGCAGGCACTCACGGCCTCCGAAACCGAAACCCCGGACAAACCTGTCATCCGTACACTCCACGCCTTCGGTAAAGACATTATCACTGAAAACTATCAACGCGCAGGATTTAACCAAATCCCAGAAATCTGGGCAGGACAGATTGATAAAATCATCGCAGCGGAACGCAGACAGATTGAACGGGATGCCGCGACAACCGAGGTCGCCATCTATAAAATTGAGAGTCAACAGACCGGCAAGTGTTACATCGGGCAGACCACAAACCCAGAACGGCGGAAAGCAGAACACTTCAACCATTCATCAAACGACAGACTCCGACAAACCATCCGACACGAAGGCACAACACAATTCAGTTTCAAAGTGATAGAATGGGTCAAAGGACGGGAGGCGAACCGTCGCGAAGCACACTGGATCACGCACTACAGAGATCGCGCAAACGTGTTTAATCGCGCCGACCCGCTACGCGTGCAGTACAGCAATCAACTGATCCTTGAGATGTTCTGCCAGCATTTCGGTATCCCTTACGCAGAAAATCTGGATACACATCCCGATTTCGAGAATCTCCGCGACCGCTTCAACGAGGTAAAAGAGACGGTCATGCGTGCGAAACGGCAGGTCACCACTGGGATATTCGAACCAACGGCACTTGACGATCTTGTGGCGCGAGCATTTGCCGAAAAGTACGAACGTCTTAAAACCGAAGCAAACGCCGTCGATTTTGAGGATATGATTATCCACGCCGCGAACCTCCTTGAGATTAATCCTGATCTCCGTCAAACTTATCGCGACAGATACCCCTACGTTCTTGCCGACGAGTTTCAAGATATTGCACCCGCAGACTTTCGCCTGATTTCGCTGCTGTCCGAAAACCTCTTTGCTGTCGGTGACGACGATCAAGCGATTTACGGATTTCGAGGTGGCAACTCCGAGATTATGTTGGCGTTCACTGATCGACAGGACGTAACAAAATATGAGATCACGCGCAATTATCGATCTACCTCAACCATCGTTGAACACGCACGGGCGTTGATTGAGCGAAACGCACCCCGAATTCGCAAAGACCTCCGTGCCCACAACCCGATACAACTGCAAATAAAAATCGTAGAGACAACGCCTGAAACCGTCGCAGCTGCTCTCCGACGCGAATTGGAATCCTCACAAGAAACCGCCATCTTAGCGCGCACCAACTACGAAACCGAACAGATTCAAACGATGCTTAGCAACCATCCCGCGGCACCTGAAGTAACAACAATTCACAAGGCAAAAGGGCGGGAATGGGAAAAGGTTATCCTCATCCATAATACATTGGAGCGACGTTTCCCGCGTCCTGATAGTGAACTCACAGAGGAGCGTCGTGTTTTCTATGTCGCAATGACGCGTGCGAAGGTAGAACTCGTCGTACTCGGCGGAAGGTGTCCATTTGTGCCAGAGTTCGAGAAGATAGAAAAAAATCTCGGTTACTATCTCCGCCAGTTCGCCTACTGGCGTGCAAGAAGAAAAATCAAAAAAGAGGGTGACGCAAAATAGGAGGTGTGGCATAATTGTTCTTAGAAACGAACCTAAGTTGCCGCCAATGTAGCATAACCTGTTAGGTTGTGCGTCTTCGGGCACAAGAGACCCACGGTTTCGTACGCTGCGAAACGCTGCCGATACTGAACGTTTTTCAATGAAAATAGCAAATAAACCTCAGCAACTTGGATTAGAAATTAATGAAACTGGAAAAAGCAAAAATGGCAAAAAATGGCTTTATCAGATCAGAGCAGAAATCAATCCGCGTTTAGAAGGGATGGATACTCGGCTTCGCATCGTTGAGAACATTATAATTGCCGTTGCTATTTTCAAATAACCCCTCAACCCTTTTACACAGAATATTTACCATACACTGCTATGCCCGTGACATTAGACGAAAACCAGCAAAAAGCCGTTGAACACTATCAGGGCCCTGCGCTCGTTGTTGCGGGGCCCGGTAGCGGAAAAACCACGGTTATCATAGAGCGGATTCTGCATCTGGTTCGTGAACACGGTGTGGATCCGGAAAATATTCTCGCCATTGCCTTTACAAACTCCGCAGTTGACGAAATGGTGGAACGTCTTTCTAGCGAATCTGTTAGTCCAAAAATCTGTACCCTTCATGTGTTTGGAAAAGATCTAATCGAGGAACACTATAGATTATTAAGTTTCAACCAGAACCCTAGTATATGGAATGCAGATGACATCGAAAAGACAATTCGTGAGGAAAAGGAAGAATTAAATCAGGCAAACCTAACAGCGAAGGTTGCTATCTATAAAATTGAAGGTACAAAGACTGGACGATGTTATATTGGGCAAACCACGAATCCAAAACGCCGTGAATGCGACCACCGTACACGTTCATCAAACCGAGGACTGCGTGAGGCACTCCAAAGGGAGGAAGAGCATTTTGACTTCGATGTAATTAAATGGGTGACAGGTATAG
>RKRO01000532.1 GCA_007571355.1 Candidatus Poribacteria bacterium
GCTGCCCACTCCCATTCTGCTTCTGTCGGTAGACGTTTCCCTTGCCACTGTGCGTATGCCATCGCTGCGTACCAACTCACATAAACAACAGGATGGTCGCCCATATCGGGTGGATAATCGTTCCCGTTCCAGTGTTTCAGATAATCCCCATCGTGATATTTTTTCGGGATACGATCCTTCTGCCACTGCGGGTTCGCCTCAATAAATGCCTGATATTGGGCGTTTGTTACCTCCTGTGCGTCCATATAAAATTCATCAACAGACACCGTGTGGACAGGCTGCTCGTCGTTTTCAGCATCTCCATCCCCGCTTCCCATATCGAAATTACCCGCAGGGATGACCATCATGTGCCCCGGATCAGGAAACCCTGAAGGATATCCCACCCGTTGCAGTCCGCTGTCTGTCATGCTAAGATGTGTCGTGTTTACCCAACGAACATCAGGGTATTCTTCACCTTCGCGCATTCTCCAGTTGCTATTGCGAAAGGCATATAAATCAGAAATGGAAGTTATAGATACAATGTCACTGTTTGGACCGGTCAAGGCAACCTTCTTCCATTTGGGAGCAGACTTCCGAAAACCGCCAGATAGCGCATCAACATATCTCAGCGTCTTTTTATCCACGAGATTGAGAATTCGGCGGGGTCCTATTGTACCTCCACCCCAACTATCCACAGGCACAAAAATATACCTGTTCCCCTCAACAACATACTTCGTTAGGATTCTATAGTTCCAACCCAAGGGTGGAAAGGCGATCAGGGATGTCTTCAGTTCTATAGCCTCAGCGTTGCGAATCACGGGGCCAAGGTCGCGCTTGTCTATCTGTATATCATCAGAGTCGCCTTTCCCGTATAAGTAGGAAGTCACGGATTCACTTTCAAGCACTATCTCATCACGTCCTCCACCGAAATACCACGGAACAATGAAAGTGATTTTGGTGAGTGCTTCTTCCAGTGGCATGTCTAATTTCACAAAGTCTTCAGCAGCTTCTTCCAACGGAATTGAAGAAGGATCTTTCACCTTTTGCAATCTGCCGTTTGTCATCCGAAAATGTGCCGTGATTGTGGTCTGCTGATGCGGTTTAAACATGGTGTACTTCTGTCTGATGTATGTTATAGATATAGCGTCACTGTTCGGAACGGCCAAGGCAATCTCTTCGATTTCGGTAGCGGACGACCGAGATCCAAAGACTTTACTAACAGTTCTAAGCGTCTTTTTATTCACCACATGGAGAATTAGACGGGGTTTATATCCTCCAGCCTTCGCAGCCACGGGTATAAAAATATACCTATTCCCTTCAACAACATGCCCGGTTAGGATTCTTGTATCTGTAGGTCCAATATAGAAAACGTTCATTCCTATATAATCAGGGTGGTGAGTCGTGTGGTAAACTACGGAGTCTGAAGAACTGTGTTTGTACAGGATAGGTTCTCCTACCGGTAATATAGAATCTGACTGCTTGCTCTTGTCCTTGTAAAGGAAGTCAGTCACGGATCCGCTAAAAACTATCTCACTAAATCCATCACCGCTTATACACGAAACAATGAAAGTCATTTTGGTGAGTGCTTCTTCCAGGGGCATGTCTAATTTCACAAAACCGTCTCTTGTAGGATCTTCCACCCTTAGCAGCCTGTTGTCTGTCATCCGAAAATGTTCCGTAATTACTTTGATAATGGGTTTAAAACGGATGTAAGTCATAGATACAGTGTCGCTGTTTGGAACGGCCAAGGCAACATGTTGGATACGCTCCAGATCTCCTAAACTGACTGTATCAACAGTTCTCAGCGTCTTTTTATCTACCACATGGAGAGTAGACCTAAAGCCGTTTTCACCTTCAACCCTGGCAGTCACAGGCACAAAAATATACCTATTCCCTTCAGCAGCCTGCTCAGTTAGGATTCTTATAGAGGACAGGCTTCCATTGGCCCTGAATGGCTTCAGGCGCACATATATACGATTAGAATTATAACTATAACTCACGCGATTGTCGCCCCCTCCTTCTAACCGTATAGCACCAGAGGCACTTCGCTTGTCCTCGTAAAGGTAAGAAGTCACGGATCTACTTGCAATATCTATCTCATCATATCCGTCACTGCCTATCCACTCAATAATGAAAGTCGTTTTGATGAGTGCTTCTTCCAGGGGCATGTCTAATTTAACAAAGTCTTCAGCTAGTTCTTCTTTAACTTGCTGCTGTTGTGCATAGATGCCCTGCTGGCTCAAGGTTAACATCAGCAGACAAGTGATTATGTAGAAGGTTTTCATATTTTCTCCATTGTATTAGATAGGTATGGCACACGAAATGTGCCTGAGGTGTGAATCCCTTAGTACCGTTCTTACTGCTTTTAGCTGCGTTGTAGCAATTTCTGTGCCAGTTTAGAAACCTTTATTTTCTTTCGAGGGTTTTCGATTTAATAATGATTTCGTCAAATGCGCAAACGGCCGTGTGATGTCGGGTTTCGCTACCCTCTACCCGACCTACGGTGTAGAGGGATGTATCCTATCAACACTTAGCCGAAAACCCTTCTATAGACATATTGATCCGCTGGAGCAAGGGGAGAGGCATAGTCTATTCTACTTTTCAACGGTTTAAGCATACAAAATTTTTCATAATCAGGTAATTTGTGGTAATGTGTTAAGTCCATGTGTCAAAATTGAAACATAATATCAGGGTGTTAGACAGAACCTTTGCTTACAATGGTTCTGTTTCTGAAACAGACAACACTTTTTCAACAGTAATAGGCAGTTGGATGAGGTGAAAACGGTTGGCTGTGTATGCATAATCCTCGCCGCTTTCGTCTATGACGCGGATATAACCGTGAGATGCTGCTTCGTCGTCCTGAATCACCCGATACACCTTCCCTATTTCAAGAGAAGCAGCGTATCCTTCGTTGTTAAGACACAGACCAAATTGCGGAAATTGATTTTCTTTTTTCTTCATCTTTAATCAAGAAATGGGAGTTTAATTTTGAATTCTCTCTTGCCGATGTTGTCAGCTTGATACCAATGAACTTCGGCACGGCGTATTAGACCATTAACTAAACGGACGTATGCCACTCCCTTTAGTTTGCGCCATCTGCCTTGGCCATATTGACGTTGTAACCGAGCGCGGTTTCGGATACCATTGCCGCGACTAATTGTTTCGATTTGCCTGATTTCTCCAACGATTTCAAAATCCATTCCAGTATATCTTCCCAACCGATATTGAATTATAGCACATCTCTAAACAATTTGTCAAAATTAAGACACTCTAAAATCAAACGAGTATGCAGAGATATCATCTCGTCCTACGGCCAGAAGTTATACATCGGTTGTTGTGTGACGACACTGACGAGGCTCCAAATTCCGCCCACAGTGAAATCACCTAACATCAACCCGATCGCAAACATCACTAACTGCTGAGATGCCTTTGGACCGCCGATTCTCAAGACACTCCACTTGATAACCGAACTCACCAACATACAACTCCACAGATACCGCATCCCCCAGTCGCTGGAGACGACGAACCCGATCGGATGGAAGGGCCACCAGAAAAAACGCGCCCGCATAAACATCAGGAGCGTCGAAAAGAGTAAACCGAAAAGGATGCCGCCGGTGGCATAGAAATTCGGTTCGGTAGGGTAATAGAGCCAGCGTTGGAGACCGTTGAAAACGCGTCCACCGAAACCGGTTGACCAACTACTGCTGCCGCTCATGTTCAAAGCCCCGTAGGTATAAAAAAGATAGAGGATTACACCGAAGACCATCACGGCAGCGAACCCTGAAACGCCTAACAGCGCGAAGAACAAGCGTCTGGTTGAGATTCCCGAACGTTCCGAGAGTTTGAAGCCCTCTAACTGATGCGGCATTGGGTTGCTCGTGTAACTCCGATTGAACCAACGGTAGAGCGTCAAGGCGACGAGGTTGTTTGTTCCCAATGCCCGTGTGCCGAAACCGTCAACGAGGATATGGTGGTTCGGCATGTTCTCCATCGCATGGACGGGAAATCCCTGCTCCGCGCGCATCCGCGTTAGCACCAAGACGATGATGAAATAGATGCCGAAAAAGATCGGGATCAGCCAGAAAGACATGCCGATACGTCTGGAGAAAATAAAGAGCAGTGCAAGTCCTACAACGATACCCCACAATGCAAACCTATAGGAAACCGGTTCGTCGGCATCTTCGCCAGTGCGGTGGCGTGCGATGCGGAACACGCCTCGGAAATGCCGCAGATTTAGTACTAAAACGGAGATGAAAATCCCAATTGCGGCACCGAAGCATTGTTTATCAATGTATGGGAATCCGGGTAGACTGGACAGGCCTACAGCACTCGCGAAGACTAACTGTGCTTTGTAAAAAAAGAAGAAAAACCAACTGGAGAACGAAAGGTCGAGCGGCATCAACAACCCAAGTCCGATGACAAATGGGTAGTAAGACATACTGATTCCGCCGATGGCGTTCCACGGTTTTTCTGTGAACAGGTGTCCAAAACCTTGCCATCCGCCAATCCGCTTAATGGGTAAGGTTGGGAGTGTCGGGTATAGGAAACTGAAACCGTTGAGGATGGCTATAGATGCGGCGATTCCGAAGCCGAGCCATGTGATACGGTGCGAAAACAACGATTTTGTGTTATGCGTGACGTGAAATGCGATCTGTGTTATCGGATAGGCGAGGCGTTCGCGTTCTACCCACTGTTTCCGGAGGATGACGTTGATACACAACATCACCAGAACGATGAGTGTCATGAACCCCGCCCAGGATAGCGTCGGCACGAGCCAGGCCCCGAGGATATCCAGTGTGGAGAGATTGGTTTCACCGGTATAGTAGCCTGTCAGCACCTTCGGATCGTCTATGAGGAGCCATCTGGGGAGATAATCCCAAAAGAGCTGCTTCCATTCGTTTTCCGGGGTAGCGAACCAGAAGGCGTGTCCGACAGTTGTGACGAGAATCGTCATCAGCGTGATGGACGGGAAAGCGCAGGCAGTGCTGAGGAGGATGTATATCGTGAGGAGTTCCGCATTGGTGAATAGCCGGCGGCGAACGGCGAGGTTGAGGAGGGTAAAGGTGAAAACGACGAAGACGACGTTGTAGAATGGAACGGCATAAGTATTTAACGCATAACCGACGAGTCCAACTTCGCCTGCGATGATCCAATAAAAATTAAACGGAATCAGCACGAGCGTGATAGCGATAGATTTCCATGTAACACCGTGTGCTTTTGAGGGTTCATGATTTTTCATCGGACTCGTGGGTTTCAGTTAAAAAATCTATAAACGTGTCTAATTCTTCGGAAACCGCTGTGAATAGTTCCGTGATCGACTTCGCATGTTCTTCGGCTTTTTCATAAATCA
The DNA here is from genome assembly GCA_007571355.1 of Candidatus Poribacteria bacterium. GTDB lineage: Bacteria > Poribacteria > WGA-4E > WGA-4E > WGA-3G > WGA-3G. The sequence goes on from RKRO01000532.1 coordinate 5,330, forward strand.
ATTCATCGCCATAGATGTTGTTAACCTTATGACGGAATCTGAGAAGTTGCGCCAATCTCTGCTGGGTCTCTTCGTAAATTATAGGTGGACGTTCCGGACAACGTTCCGCCATTTGTGTGAGCAAATCGGTATGCCCCCGCTCACCTTTAGGCAACTGTTTATCAATTTCATTTGCAATCCGTTCAAAAATTTTTTCAAAACCTGTGTAAACTTCGGCAAGATCTGCGGAGAGAGCTCTTTCAACGAATTCTCTTGCATCAACTGGAAGTATATCAATTTTCTCTAAGGCCCTCTCAACTCTGCCGACAGTCCGGTCTATCTTTGTACGTTCATCAGTGATACGTTGGATAAGTTCGTCGCGATTCACGCTGTAAGTTTCTCCATTTTCTTGTTCCGATGCGTTTACCTGTGTGAGAGCGCCTGTTCCGGCTTTATCAATAGGGATAGCTTCGTTTAGAATCCGCTCACGGAACAAACGGTCAACGGATTTAAGATTGATAATATCTATTTTAAATTCAGGATCCAAGCCCTTTGTTTCCCAGAGCGCGTCCAGGCATTTGTCGTATGAGACCCCCCAGACAAGGATATCGATGTCTGAATTGTGTCTGAACCGTTTCGGATCAGTGAGGGAGCCAAAGACAGCAACTTTTGTTGCCCCAAAATCTCGATAAAGTACAGTGGCCAGACGACGCGCTGTCACCCACGCGCGTTGCACCAGTGCTTTATCAACTCGACGATTTTCCCATTGGCGTTTGAGATTTTCTCGACATTTCGCGAGTTCGGATGGAGACATTCTGCTTGTCGGGGTTTCGCGGCGCATATTTAAACCTCCGTGTTATTTGCCTTGATTTCGGCGCGGTTGAAACCGCGCCTGCATTTACCCAGCATTGATTGTTTAGGGTTGGATGGATCCGGCGTAAAGGTCATTCAGGGCATCTTCGGGCAGCGGTTCCGGACTGTTCTTGGCAAATTCAAGTGCCGCTTCGAGTTCATTCGCGAGTTCCGTTTCAAGTGCTGTGAGTTCATCTTCATTTACGCCCTCTTCTTCGGTGAGAACTGTAGCGAGTCGTCGGATGGGATCGCGGAGTCGTTCTTGTTCTTGAACCTCTTCACGGTCGCGGTAGGAAGTCCCCGGATCGCCGATGTGGTGTCCTCGGAATCTGTAGGTATCGCAGTTAAGGAGCGTGGGGCCACCACCTTCGCGGGCGCGCGTAACGGCTTCTGCTGCTACAGCGTAAACCTTCAGGACATCGTTCCCATCGACAGTAACGCCTGGTATATCGTAGGAGGGCGCGCGGACAGCGATGTCCTCTACGCGTTGGTGTTCACGTTGGGGGGTCCCCATACCGAATCGGTTGTTCTCACAGACGAAAACGACTGGAAGTTCCCATACAGCCGCGAGGTTAAGCGTTTCGTGGAACACGCCTTGGTTCGTGGCACCGTCGCCGAAGAAAGACACGGCGACTTGCTGCGTGCCGCGGAGTTTCGCAGAGAGTGCAGCACCCGCCGCGAGCGGAATCCCCGCGCCGACGACACCGTTGGCACCCAAGATACCTGTCTCTTTATCAGCAATGTGCATAGAGCCGCCTTTGCCTTTACAATAACCGGTTGTGCGTGCGAACAATTCTGCCATCATCCGATCGCGTTTGCCGCCTTTGGCGATCAGGTGACCGTGACCGCGGTGTGTACTCGTGATGTAGTCATCATCTTGTAGGTGGACACACACCCCGACGGCTGTGGCTTCTTCGCCTATATAAAGGTGAAGGAAACCCGGAAGTTGACCACTTTGATAAAGTGTACCAGCGGCTTCTTCAAATTGACGGATCTCTACCATTTTGCGATACATGTAGAGCATCTGATCTTTACTCGGTTTTGACATAATTCCTTTCCCATCTTTGTAGTGTTCAGCTGTTCAGAAGTTTCCAGAGCGACCGCATCAATGCTTTTAAAACAGACGGGGGTCGTTAGCCTCAAGGGGGACGATACACTCTGGAGAATCATTCGTGGGGCGATTGACGAACCTGGATACAGGGTACGCCTCCATCTCCTTACCAGGATAAGGGATCAGGAGGGGTTGAAGGGTGTCTACTGACTGCTCTTCTGGGGAGAGCCACTGGGTATAAGCATTTGCTGGCAGAATGACAGGCATCCTGTGATGAATGTCCTCCAGATAAGCGTTCGGTGGACAGGTAATGATAGTGCAAGAACGGAGCGGTTCATCCGTATCTTTCGCCTGCCATACCTCCCATAAACCTGCCACCGCGAAAGGTTTTTGAGATTTGAGGCGGATGTAGACAGGCTGTTTGGCTTTATCGCCGGGAATCTTTTGCCATTCAAAGTAGCCGTCTGCTAAGATAAGACATCGTCTCCGTTTATAGGCATTTCGGAAGGAGGGTTTCTCCGCAAGCGTTTCTGAGCGTGCGTTAATCATTCGACTTCCTATTTTGGGGTCTTTTGCCCATGACGGAATGAGTCCCCAGTGGAAAAATTCCACATGCCTCTCATGGGTGTTGGCGACAGATGCGACCTCCTGTGTCGGTGAAATATTGTAGCGCGGCGATAAATTAGACGGTATCTTAAAGTCGAAAAAAGTTTGTTGCAATGTTTCGGTGTTACTTGCGAGGGTAAATCGTCCACACATTTTTGATCTCCTGGGTAAGGATAGGCGAGCCGTCCTGTTCCTACAAAAATCAGAGTCTGAGCTATGCTATCTATCCGTTTTCGATTGTGGTACCAGGATATCATCTCTCCAGCGGAGGCGGAAAGATGGGCGTACGAGTGCTTCTGGCGATTGGAGCGTCAAGCCGCCATCTGCGGTTAACACGATCCCGGTAACGAAATCTGCTTCATCGGATGCTAAGAAGAGTGCAGCGTTAGCGATATCTTCAGGTTTTCCGTAGCGTCCAACCGGATAGCAGTCACGCGAGGCTTGTTCTTCCAGATCATCTGCAGCGAGAGAGGCTTCACCGCGTTCCCCAACGATCTGTCCGGGGGCGATCGCATTTGCGCGGATACCTTCTCTGCCGTAATCCAGCGCGATACTGCGTGTTAAAGCGTTCAAGCCGCCTTTTCCAGCACCATAGAGCCCAAATCCCGGATTTGTAATTGTGGCGTTGACGGTAGAGATGAAGACTAACGTACCGCCTCCGTTTTGAATCATTTCAGGGATGCAATACTTTGCCCCGAGCCAGGGGCCGCCGAGCGTTACGCCGAGGCTTTCGTTCCATTCTTCCATTGTGAATTCAATTGCTTTTTTGGTATAAGAGTGCGCCGCGTTATGGACGAGTGTTGTTATTTTTCCGTAGTTTGATAAAGCGGTATCAACGAGTGTCTGCCACGTTGATTCATCGGCGACATCGCCCATAACCGCGACCGCCTTTCCACCCGCATCTTGAATGCGCTGAAGGGTCTCAGCGAGTTTTTCTTCTCGGCGGCGCGTGTTCACAACGACTTTGGCACCCTCGCATGCGAATCTGTAAGCGGTTGCCGCGCCAATACCGCCCCAGGCGGCCCCGGCGACAATCGCGACTTTTCCTTCCAATCTCATAATAAGCCCCTTTCCTTATAGTTCTACAACTGCCAACTATTATACCATATTTTTCATTTTTATGCTACAATGATAATAATCGGAATGAAAGGAGAAACGCGAGTGAAATCAGCGATAAAAGCATGGATCGACAATTGTGTAGAAAAACTCAACGCAGGTGAATTGACTGAGACCGACCTGCGCGATGTAACGACTATCTTGAATTCGGAGAAGCAGCGGCTCCTCTATCTCTATTCCAAATCGACGAACTTGCGCTCGCCGCTCTGCGGATGGGCACTCTACGATGCAACCGTGGCAGACGAACCGGTGCTACCGTCCCAGGAACCGCCCTACGCGTCTGTACTTGACGCGGTGCGTGACGGTTGGCGGATTATCCAATTGCCGCGTCCAGAACTCTATAACTTTACCGATGTCGATAACGCCTATCTCGCTTTTGAATTTATTTTAGAGAAAATTGTGTGAAGGAGAGAAAAATGATTAGCGTTGAACCGACACTTAATGACCTTCAGGTCATGCAATTTATCCATAACGGTTATATCACGTTAGCGAAGATTGTTGATGCGGATTTCAATAAGGAGTGTGAATCGGTACACGGCGGACGGCTCAACGATTTTGTTCGCACAGACGAATTTCGTCGAAACGTGTTGCTCCATCCAGAGGTTGCGGGGGTTGCAAGGTCACTCTTAGGTGCGAATTTCCTCGTGCCGACGAGTGCACATCACCACCTTTTTGAAGCACCGCATCGTGGGCAGACGTGGCATTCCGATGGGATCACCGAGTATGGCTACGGCATTACACATCTCCAGTGCTACTATTATCCGAAAGCGGTAAAAATTGAGGATGGGCCGACGATGATATTGCCCGGTTCTCACCATCGACTTGTGGATAGGGAGGCGATCGCACATTACGGCGATATTCTTGGACAACTCTCGCTCACTGTCCCGGCAGGTACCGTCGCAATGACGCGTTACGGCATCTGGCATAAGGCGGGTCCGAAACTCAACACTGACAGACGCGGGATGATTAAGTTCTCCTATTACCGAACGGCGATGCCTAAGCGGGATTGGGTGCGCGATGCTGATGAGATCCCGCCTTACCAGCACCAGGGCAGGCATCCGTATGTAACGGAGATAGAATCTTACCGCGATCGACGGAGAGGCGAACTCACTTGGCGATGGCTCTGTGGCTTAACAGAGGTGGAAGAACCGATTCCACCGGTACAGATGTTTAACAGCGGCATTCCGTTGTCAGAAATCCGTCTTTAGTAGTGATGTTATATGGTAGGCGCATCAGTGTGATATTGACGCTGAACCGCGTTTTCTACAACATGTGTGCCTGCCACGAGACAATTCATCCGGTTTAATGGATTTTCTTGTCTTTTTGTTCATCACTATATTCTGAGTTATTCTTGACTTGGGGAGTTTCCAATACGCCGACGATGGCCAGAATAAATCCAGTAGTTGTTAAAAACGCACCAAATCGGATATCGCTAACAAAAACACCGTGGATGCGAAGGTCGAGCCTCAAACCGAAAGACAGAATTAGGAAGCAGCAAAAGCCAACGCTGCTGCTAAACAATATTAGTGTTCGAGATAAAGATTGCCAAGGATTTTGTCGGCTTAACATCAGGATCATGCCAATGTTCACCAAAGAAGCCATGAGAGCGATTGTGACAAAGCTGCTTCCACGGTTGGGAAAAGAAAAGGGTTCCTTGAACCCAAGGAACAGGCCCCATAAGCAACTGAGTCCGAAGCTACAGATAACGAGTCCCCGCATTCTGGGCGGAAATTTTAAAAAATAAAGGCTGATACCGATAACGCTCAGGAGAATAATGACAGCAACTGTAAAAGCATCAACACCGCTGCTGGCGAGATCGATACCTGAATACCGTTTTTCCCACGGCAGTGAAAAACAGAAAAATGCCAGGATCCCACCCGCTAATGTGATGAACCGAGAATACTCCTTCATTGTGACCACCTCGCAATAAACTTATAGTTTTTATGATGCCAAAGCAGTTTTGCAAGTGGGCAGGCACTGGGCCTGCCTACTTGATTCAGGAATTAGCGCGCGCCACACGCTTGCAAACACGCCTGCATGTGTCCGCGCGATTCTGCAGCGATCGTACAACACTGCTCTAAACGATACTCTCTTGCACCGATGACTTCAAGGTTCAGCGGACCGGTATACCCGTTTTCGTGTAAGACACGAATATAACCGACGAGGTCGATGTCGCCACGCCCGTTCGCTTGTAATTCAGGGGTCCCGGGACCGCGTTCCATTCCTTTGCAGTCTCGGATATGCACGTGTTTCACACGTGAGACCACAGCGGCGATCGCCTCAACAGGATTTTCACCGGCACGGTGGATATGCGACGGATCCATGTCAATCCCGAATGCAGGTGACGAGATTTCTTCCATCACACGGAGGGTTGTCGGTGTGTTATAGATGCTTGCCCCGACGTGCGCCTTGACGCAGAGCGTTACGCCGTAATGTTCTGCCCGTGCGGAGAGATTCCCCAATGAATCAACCACTTCGGGCCACTTGGATTCGTCGTCCGACGCACCGCCGGGACCGCAGTTGATAATCGGGATGCCTATCTCAGCTGCGGCTTGGAATGCAAGTTCCATTTTCTCTGGATCGCGTGAGGGCTGCTCCATTGCTAACAATTCCAAGTCGTACTCTTTCGCGAGACGTTTGATGTCGTCGGCGAGTTCTTGCCAGTTTGCGAGGACGAGGTGCTGGCTCATCCCGTCGATTGCAGAGAGTTCAATGCCATCATAGCCAGCCATGGCGATGTGCTTGAAGGCGGTCTCCATATCGTAGCCGCCGAATAGCACCGAATTTGCTCCTAATTTCAAAGGTCATTCTCCTTCTATGAAACCGTGAGGGTTGAGTTCACTGTTTGCGCTAGAGTCCTTTCAAAGACGGGAGCGGGTGTGGACGCACGAGGATACCGCCTTGTTCGTAGGATTCTATTGCTGCCCAGGTATATTCAAGTGCGGCGAGTGCATCTCTGCCGGAGGCGCGCAGCTGCTCTTTCGGGACACCGTTTGTGATGTCTTCTAAGAATGCGTGGATCCGTAACGGGAACGTCTGACCGAAGTCGGTGATACCAGAGTCGGTGACGACAGGTTCGCCGGAAAAGTCGGGTGCGCCGGGCGAGGGCCAGTAGGTTACCTTTTCAATGCAATTCTCAATGCAGAACGTGCCGCGGGTGCCGGCGAGTTCAACGCTCCACCAGCCGCCGAGACCGAAGGTCGCATCGCCGCGTTGGCTGAGCAGGTAGCCGATACACCCGTTTTCAAACCGGAGATGGATACCGTTAATAGAGACCATCAGATCGCCTGCGCCGCGCCTGAAATGTGGACGTTCCATAAAGGCTTGCACGTGTGTTATATCGCCGCAGAAATGGCGCATCACGCTGAACGGGTGCGACAAGAACGCTTTCACGTGGAAGTAAGGAAATCCATCAGAACGTGGGGCTTTTGAATAACTATAGTTGAATTCACCGCCAGCGAATCCCATTTTGTGGAGACAATAAACTTGCTCGCCAATATGTCCATCGTCTATATATTTCTTTGCTTGCTCTGCGGGAGGCGTGAAATAGTGGTTCAGATTACAGCCGAGATAAAGGTCTTCTTCTGTGGCTTTCGCGACCATTTCTCGTGCCTGTCCGATGTCGTTGGAGATGGGTTTCTCAACGAGGACGTGCTTCCCGTTATCAAGTGCTTCCATTGTCGGTTCGTAATGCCAGCTTCCGTTTTCGTTTCCGCCGGTGGTGACATCAACGATGTCGAGATCGGGTTCGCCGTCGATCATATCGGCGAGGCTATAATATGCCTTGACTCCGAGTCGTTCCGCTGCGCTGTCCGCGCGCGCTTTCGCAATATCGCACACTGCGACCAGCTCTGCTAAGTCGTCATTTGCGTGGCAATTTGCGTGGTTGTTCCCGATGCCGCTCATGCCGACAACGCCAACTTTTAATGCCATTTTTATTTTTCCTTCCAATAGATAAAAATTGGGTCTTGCCTATGGCGAATCTTGCAAACTCAATTTGTTTTTGCAAGTAACGCCTTACAGGGGCTTTGATTTTATCAAACTCACGTTATTATAAAGCTATTGGCAGTTTTGTCAACATATATCTCATCAGGATTAGCAAGTTTCAATATTAGATATGCACACTGTCTTTCAATGATGGGCCGGGTTACCCCACCCCTACGCACTTGGCAGCTGCTCTGCCTCAAAAAAATCGGAAGATTATTATTTAGACACAGGCGTGGACGCGGAGACCGAACTCGCGACTTTTTCGGATGTGCAGCTCCACCCCGATGCAATCCTGCTCCTCACACCGGAACATCCGAGCATAACACCGCTCGCCGATGGCATCGACATAGAAAACCTTGACGCACCCCCGAACGGGGCAACGCATCTGTATGCTATCGTCACAGACTTAGACTTACCGAACACAAGTAGATTCACGCTCTTACTCCGTGATGCCCCGGATACCCTCGGCACAAATGAGCGGATTGCGGATTATGCAGGCGATGGCTTCTTCACAGACTCCCCCTACATCGACTTCTGACCACGAATCGGACAGAAACGCCCGACAGAGATAGCAGATTTCGGAACGCCCGCAACATTCGGCGCAACAGAAAGCAGCTGGGCACGCACACGGTACCTCCGCGACGATGGACATCATACCGATGCAGGGGAACGCGTAGACACCCACGGGGCATCGGTCACGCACCGAATGTCAACCGCAGCATCGCACCCGGCACCCCCGGTTATGCGAATACTGCACTGAAAACACGGATCAATTCACGGTAAACCCAAGCCCTCCCCGAAAGTTTTACAGATGGACAGATCGTCATTACCGAAATCATGGCAGACCCCGGGGCAGACGGACATACCGCACAATGGATAGAACTTTATAACACCTCACAGGGTGGGAATTGGACATCCAAAACCTGTGGGACGAGACACACATAACCAAATATCGCAGTGACACTCAACGCCGCCGCGGTGCTGCCGAACCAGACGCTCTTGCTGGCCTCCCGAAGAGCACCCACAACGTCTACGAGAACCAATGATATGATCTGCAGAAAACCACCACAGAGACCTTCATTTCACCGTCTGCAGTGGATTGTTGAATCCTGAAGGTTTTCTGAATCTCTTGCCACTACCGCCTCATAGTCTCCTGCTTGTCCGCATGCATTGGATTCGGCGCACATCGCGACAAAGTCTACCTTTCCAGGAGCCGTTTGATG
>RKRO01000324.1 GCA_007571355.1 Candidatus Poribacteria bacterium
GCCCGTTGACAATTCCGACTACTCGGATGCAAGTATCGCTTTGGCGGTCGAATTCGCGAAGAAATTCGGTTCGCAGTTAGTGGGTTCGCACGTTTACGCCGCAAAGATGCACGATGTCCGCTTTAAGCAGATGGAATACACCCTCCCTGAAGAGTATCAAGACGAGGTAGAGCTTGACAAGCAACGTCGAATTCACGATACGCGTATGACCATGGGGCTGCAGCTAATCTCCGCTTCCTATCTTGAGGTAATGAAAAACAAGTGTGCTGAATTCGACATCCGTTTTGAAACGAAGATGCCGGAAGGCAAATAATACATAAAACTCGTTGAGGATATTCAGGAAAGCGATTACGACCTCGTGATTATGGGCGCGCTCGGCATGGGAGCGGTTAAGGATAGCCTCATCGGCGGTGTCTGTGAACGCGTCGTCCGCCGTATTCATACCGATACACTCGTCGTCCGCGATCTTGAACCGATTGAAGCCCATCACGGAAATATCCTCGTCGGGATTGATGGCAGCCCTGAATCTTTCTCAGGTTTGAAAACCGCGATCCACCTCGGACGGAAGTTCAATAAACAGGTTGAAGCCGTTGGGGTCTATGACCCTTATCTGCATTACATCGTTTTCAATTCCGTCGTGAATGTGCTCACCGAACGCGCCGCAAGAACGTTTAGATTTAAAGAGCAAGAGCAGCTCCACGAAGAGGTGATTGATACCGGGTTAGCCAAGATTTATCAGTCGCACTTGGAAGTGGCACGTGCCATTGCGAAAGATGAACACGACTACGCCCTAAAAATCACGCTACTGGATGGGAAAGCCTACGAAAAAATTCTACAATATACCCGAAAAACGAACCCGTGGCTCCTTGTCTTAGGCAGAATCGGGGTACACAGTGAACAAGACGTGGACATCGGAAGTACCGCCGAAAATCTGTTACGACTTGCCCCTTGCAATGTCCTCTTATCCAGTCAGCGTTATTTCCCACAGATAGATGTGAAGGCGGAAGAGATCCTCGTCTGGACGCAAGAGGCGTTGGATAGAATGGAGAAGGCACCGCCCTTGGTGCGCGGCATCGCTAAGACAGCCGTGCATAGATTCGCTATAGAACGGGGGCACTCTGTGATTACTGAGAGTGTCATTGATATGGCGATGGAAGCGATTATGCCGCAGCGTGCCTCTGAAAAACTCACGCGCGTCGCAAAAGAGATCGCCGAGCAGAAAGTCTTGGAATCAGATGCAGTACAAACATATATCTGTGGCGAATGTGGTTATGCCGCACACAACCAGCAACCTGTCCAATGTCCTGTCTGTAGTTCGCCACCGGAACGTTTTCAAATGGTGGATAAGGATTCTCTACAGAACGTTGCCGTAGACGAAGGCGGTGCCGATGAGGAAGAGATGTTTGATGGTGTGAGACTTCAGTGGTCGGAACAGGCGAAGAAGGCGTTGCGCGGTGTCCCGCGCGGTTACATGCGCCGAAACGTCAAAGCGCGCATTGAAAAGTCCGCACGTTCCCAGAAGATCGGTACAATCACGAATGCATTCGCAACCCAAATTATTGATGACAGTATGGGTGAAGCCGCTGCTGTTCGTGAAGATGCACCGGAACTCAGAGCCATGCAAACGCAGGCTTCCGATTCCCAGAGTGCTGAAGTCGTTTCAGGTTTTGAAAGTCCAGTGAAATGGACGGAAGAGGCAATAGAACGTTTGAATTTAGTGCCTGCTGGGTTTATGCGGAACATCACGCAGACGCGAATTGAACAACGTGCGCAGGAGAACAGTGTTGACTTGGTTACGCTTGATTTCGCCGCGCGCGTCATTGAAGATGGCAGAAGCCTTGCCAATGAAGTGCTTGGACAGTATTATCAACAGCCGGATTCGGAATGATATATCTTTAGGAGGTTGACATGGGATCCCAAGATTCTTGCAGTGAAACAATTGACAGGGCGGCAAATATTTTCAATACATCGCGTCAAGTTACAGTTTCAGATACCTATAACACTGATGCGGACGTTGTCCTCTTTGATGGAGATTGTAGCCGTCTGCTAAAGGATATTCCATCACGTTCAGTGGATTTGGTTATCACGTCTCCGCCATACAACATAGGCAAAAAATACGAAAGAAAAACGTCCTTAGAATCATATCTAAAAGATATGGAGCCTGTCATTGCGGAGTTAGTCCGGGTGCTTGCTGGCACTGGCAGCCTCTGTTGGCAAGTCGGAAATTACGTCCATAAAGGCGAAGTGTTTCCACTTGATATTTACTTTTATGAAATTTTCAAACGTTTTGACTTAAAATTGCGGAATCGGATTATCTGGCGGTTTAATCACGGTTTGCACTGCACAAAGCGATTCTCCGGGAGATATGAAACGATTTTGTGGTTTACGAAGAGTGATGAATATGTTTTCAATCTTGACCCCGTGCGAATTCCAGCGAAATATCCCGGCAAGCGACATTTCAAAGGCCCGAAGAAAGGTCAACTTTCAGGAAACCCACTTGGCAAGAACCCTTCTGATATTTGGGATGTCGTCAAACAGGATTGGGAGGATGAAGTTTGGGATATTCCGAATGTGAAAGCGAACCATCCAGAGAAAACCGAGCATCCGTGTCAATTCCCTGTTGAGTTAGTCCAGCGATGTGTCTTGGCACTCACAAATCCCGAAGGGATTGTTTTAGACCCTTACGGGGGTGCCGGTTCCACGATCATCGGGGCTTTACAGCATGACCGAAAAGCGGTTGCTGCTGAACGAGATTCGACCTATGTAGCTATTACCCGTGAGAGGATACAGCAATTCGCACAGGGCACATTGCCGCTCCGTCCGTTAGGCAAACCCATTCACCAGCCAACCGGAAAAGAACGTATTGCCCAGCTGCCTTTAGAATGGAAATAAATGGTGGAGATAGGACAACCATGATTATTGCTGCAGAGTATTCATTCAATGATGGGTATTCCATTCAACGGACGCATCCTTACCTGTTACAAGAGGTTGAAGATATTATTGCTGCAGTTGATGCCGTACAACAAAAAATTAAAGAAAGCAAAGAAATCACAATGCCGGGCAGAATGTTGTATAGTCCGGCTGCTCTTAATCGCGCTTTTGCCCAAGGTTTTGGAGCCAAAGGCTGGCAAAAGCAACGTATAACATGCCGCTATTCGACAGACTATTATCGCTCTGGATACTCTCCAAAACAAATGCGCCCCGCATATAGAGAAATAGACTTTCTCAAAGAGCGTCTTGGGATAGAGGTGCAGTTTGGAAAGTATGCATTTATGGTCTACAACGTATGCGCCAAAATGACTATTTTTCATAATTTAGGCTATATTGACGCAGGAATTGAGATTGTCCCTGTGAAATCTTTTGCTGATGACATGTCTACTGGGGTTTCATATTTTGAACAGTTCGTCTGGGATTTAGAGCAACGGGGTGTTGCTGATATTGATATCCCTGTTCTTATTCTTGGTATTGACGTATAGATGCGACTATTTTTTTAGGAGGGTAAATAATGAGCGATATGCCAACGGTCACATTCCAAATCCTCGGTCCAAATGAAGGTGTCGCAGAAGGTTCACACCAAGGCCTGTGGTTTAAGGTAAAGTCTGAGCCACCGCCAGCAGATGATCTTACCGTTCGTTTAAAAGTCCGTTCCGCTAACGGAGAGGTTAAACAGTCCGGTGTCATCATGATTCTAAAACATGAAAGCTATTCCGCGGATTTTTTTTACAAAACAGTGGACGGTGGGCTTGATGTTTGGCTGGAAATCGAACCTTTTGATTCTCTCGCCACATTAGCATTCCCTGTTTTCACAAACGAGGGCTACGTGATAGAGGCAGAACATGCGTTTCCAGAATACAACATAGGCTCCTTGTCAAAAATAGTGCCTTACCAGTGGAACGGACAGGATCGCGGTGTCTGGACAGACGCGGATCGTTGAAACGAATATACCTACAATCTTATGCACATTAGGAGAAATAGATGAAAAAGTGGCAAAATGTCGTGAAAATCGCAGGTATCCTCATATTTTTTTTGGCGACGCAGCATGTTTCCGCCCAACAACCCCTTGCGCAACAGGCGTATGCCCTCATAGAACACCACTGCATCAACTGCCACGGGG
>RKRO01000523.1 GCA_007571355.1 Candidatus Poribacteria bacterium
TTACTGGGGGGATCGCCTGCGGGAAGACCACCGTCTCGGATCTGCTCGCCGAAAAGGGCGCGATACCCATCAACGCCGATGAAATCGGACACCAGCTCCTCAAAGCAAACAGTCCCGTTCTTGATGAACTGATGGACGCATTCGGGCACGACATCCTTGAAGCATCAGGGAACGTAAGTCGAAAAAAACTTGGGGCAATCGTCTTTCAGAACAAAACCGCACGCGAACGATTGAACAGTATCCTACACCCGTTGATTATCCAACGTTCACGAGCACAAGCACGTCAACGCGTTGCGGAAGATCCGACGTGTGTTGTGCTGCTTGATGCACCACTCCTCATTGAAGCGGGTGCCTATGATACAGTTGACCTGATTGTTGTTGTGACAGCATCACGAGAAACGCAGCTCCGTCGGACACTGGAACGAAGTATCGCACAGGGGAGCCCCCTCACCGAAACCGAAGCTCAGGCGCGGATTGACGCACAGATGCCAGTCTCAGAGAAAGTTAAGTATGCGGATGTCGTTATAGAAAATGAAGGGACGCTTGAAGATCTCCAAGAGCAGGTGGATGAACTTTGGGAGAAACTTCGGAGGCACGAGGTGTAAGCAGCAAAACTAACGCCAAAGCAGATTGATGGCGTTCGCCTTAATAACACAGTAAACCGCCGATCCCACTTGCAAATTCAAATGTGCACGCGCTTCGTGTGTGATCTTCACTAAAAGTGGATGAGCTTCAACATGGATAGACACCAGTGTGCGCTCACCGACAACATCCAACTTCTGGATGGTACCTTGCAATATATTCCGGGCGCTGATCGGCAAATCTGGTGCAAGCGAGATAATAATATCCTCTGCACGGATAGCGACCGGCAGGAGCGTGTCGATATCCGCATCGGTATACGGAATAACGAGTTGTTGGCTACCGATCTCCAAAGATGTCACCCCGCGCGCCTTATCCGAAAGCATAACTGGGAGCGACAAAATATTCTCAACGCCAGTCAATTGTGCAATAGGCATCGCGGACGGTGCAGTTAACAAGTGATGCGGTTCACCGTTGGCGGTAAGTTTTCCGTCAGAGAGGAGGAAGGCTTCATCGGCGAGTGCTAGGATTTCAGAGAAGGCGTGTGTGACATAGAGGATCGGTATATCAAACGCGTCCTTCACGTGGTGTAAATACGGTATAATTCGTGCCTTAAGTGTGCTGTCAAGCGAGGCAAGCGGTTCATCCATCAGGAGCATCCGCGGCTCCATCGCGAGGGCACGTGCGATAGCGACGCGCTGCCGCTGGCCACCTGAAAGCTGCTTCGGGTATCGCTGGAGCAACCCCGAAATTTCAAGAATGTCAATAACAGTTGTAGAATTCCTCGACTTCGGCTGCCCGTAACGGATATTCTGCGCAACGGTGAGATGCGGGAATAGGTAACCCTCCTGAAAAACATAACCGAACCGTCGTTTTTCGGGAGGCAGGTTAATACCCGTCGCAGACGAATAAAGCATTTCATCACCGAAAACGATCTCGCCAGCATCGGGTGAAACGGTACCGCTGATGCAGTTGAGCAGTGTGCTTTTCCCGCTGCCGGATGCCCCCAAAAACGCTGACACCTTCTTCTCTAATTCACAATCAACGTCTAATATGAAATCTCCAAGACGTTTGCGAAAGTTCAGGTGAATTCTAATACCGTTTTCCATAACAACGTTACTTATTCAAATCCGCCGCCATCAAATCCGCCGCCGTCAAATCCACCACCGTCAAATCCACCACCGGCATCCACGCCATCAAATCCGTCAGAACCCGCATCGTCAGGTGGCTTGTCCTCATCGTATATTTCGTTGAGCATCAAGCCAGTCAAAAGCACATCCCCAAAACCGTCATCAACAGTATCCGTATCGTCAGTTTGATCTTTTCTGTTTTTATTTTTCCCTTTTTGTGAACGTCGGTATAGGTACCAGACGAGCGCACCACACGCGATTAAGCCTAAAAATACCCATATCTCCAGAGCCATTATTTTTCTCCTTATTTATTTTCGTTAACGGAGGGTGAGACGTTCCGTTAACCAGAGCGCAACAAACGCGACGACTGTTGAAATGAACACCAGACGATAAACGGTTGCATCCTCCGCCAATTGTACAGCGTTGAAGATTGCCAACGCGATCGTCTGCGTTTTACCCGGAATGTTCCCTGCCACCATGATAGTGGCACCGAACTCACCGAGGCTTTTAGAAAAACCGAGAATCGTTCCACCGATAATCCCGCGCAGCGCGAGCGGAAATGTAATCGTCCAAAACACCTTCACCGGTGACGCACCGAGCGTCCGCGCCGCATTTTCAAGTTCGGATGGAACAGACTGTATCCCCCCCATGATGCCACGTACCAACAGCGGAAACGAGATTACCGATAGCGCGACTACGACAGCAAACTCCGAAAAAACAAGTTCTATACCAAAAACATCAAACAGAAAACCGCCGAGCAAGCCGTGCCGCCCCAATAACACAAGCAACAGATAACCGCTCACCACCGGTGGCAGCACCAACGGTAACATGACGAGCGTATTCAGAAAAGCCTTCCCGGGAAACGACCGTTTCACAAGTAACCACCCAACAAACAGCCCCGGCGGAAACATCACGATGAGACTCAATAACGCTGTTTTAATAGATAAGATAAGAGCGGTGATTTCCGCAGGGGTTATCCTCATCTCAGTGCTAAAACGGTAAATTCGTGCTTTTCAAAAATTTTTGTGCTGCCAGCAGACTGCAGATACGCAACAAATTTTCGTGCGAATCGTCCTTGCTGGCTACTTTTTAGGATGACAGCCGGATAGGTAATCGGCGTATGCGCATCGCTCGGAAACTGATACACCACTTTCAGATTTTGTGTGAGCGTGGTATCGGTTTTATACACGATCGCTACGTCCACATTTCCGGCGGTTAGATACGCCAGCGTGGCGCGAACATCTGTACCGAAAACTAACTTTGGATGTAACGTCTCCCATAATCCAAAGTGATACAAAGCTTCTTTGGCATAAGTACCAGCAGGCACGATATCTGGATGCCCAATAGCAATCCTTGAAATTTTAGACAGCGTAAGAGTCTCAGGTGTCTCCACAGCAATTTCCATTGCTTTATTAGAGACAAGCACTAACCGATTGGTCAACAAATTTTGGCGACTTTCGGCTTCAAGCAGCCCTTTCGTTTCCAGCGCATCGACTTGGCGTGGACTCGCAGAAATGAAGACATCCCCCGACGCTCCCTTTTCGAGTTGACGTTGTAACGTCGTAGATGCAGCGAAGTTATAATATACTTTAACCTGATTTTCGACTGCAAACGTTTCTCCAATTTCAGTGAGGGCATCCGTCAAACTTATTGCAGCAAAGACACTTAATTCGTTCTGCAGCTGTCTTTCTGTACATCCCAGCAGCAGTATGGTCAAAAACAACAAACAGAGGAGAATAGGAAGAAAAATCCGGTGCATTATTTCACTTTCAACATATCCATTGCTAACATAAAAATGCTTGACAAGTATAGCATATTTGTTAAACTGTGTCAAAGGTTTTACATCTTCGCCCTTCGTTAAGCAACTTTTCTTGCAATCCGTTTGAACGTGTGGTATCCTATTTGTACATATAATAGATAATAGAGGAAAAAACTATGAAATTAGGTCTCTGCACCATCGCTTTTCAGGAAAAACCGCTGGAAGAGGTTATTGATATCGCGGCGGACTACGGATTTGATGGTATCGAACTCTGGGGGAAGCCGCCGCATCTACCAGAGGATTACGACGGAAACTACGTCAAAAATGTTAGAGAGATGGCACAGCGGAAAGGATTAGAAATCTCGGCGTTCGGATCCTATGTCAATCCGTTAATACAACTTCACCAGAAATACTTTGAAGAAGCCTTCAAAATCGCACGCGATTTGGGAACCGACCTCGTCCGAATCTGGTCAGGTGGGGGCCCCTCAAAATCAATTGCGCCCACCGATAAACGTCTGATCTTCTTTCGATTGGTTAGTGTTACTCAGTGGGCAAATTTTCGTAACATCCAACTCGGTTTGGAAATGCACAACAACCAATATACCGATAGCGTCGCGACAATTTTGGAGACGATTGAAGAAATTAAACTGCCTGCACTGAAAACCTATTATCAACCGCTCGCTCGCTCGGATGCCGATGAACCGCACGATGCCGCTGAAAAACTGGTATCGCACATCGTCAACGTCCATGCGCAAAACTTTGATGAAAGCGGGAAAGCGTGTCCTATCGCTGATGGTGTAGTGGATTACGCACGGATCGTTGAAATTCTCAGAAATGCCGATTATGACGGCTACTTGGAAGTTGAATTCGTCCACGGTGATAACAAATTGGAGGCACTCCAACGCGATCGGGATTACCTCGCGAGTTTAATTCATACAACAGACGGTGACGCGCTGAAAAATACTGACATCCCTGCCGTGTAAGATGTAGCGGAATTCGAACAAATGGTGTGTCTCTTATAGACGCAACAGAAACGTCCGAGGATTTTCATGCGGTTAGAGGTAGGCATCATCGCATTGGTAGAGGCAGTTTTTGGAACAACGGCAGAACGTCGCGCCCAGTTTGACTGGCTCCGTAACAAACCGAGTCCTGAAAATTTTCGAGAACACTACGATGCAGCGATAGCACTCTACACGAAACTCAACGGGGACTCGGAAGGCACAACAGCAAAGGCAGACGGCTACCTGATTCCCGATGCCTATTTTCCTGAACCGTATCATTTTATCTTTGAATTTGACGAGCTGCAACATTTCACGGAATATCGCGAGCAGACATTTCAGTTCTATCCAGAGAAGATCCCGCTCGCCTACGCACCGCAGAAATACAAACAGTTCTGTCAACAACATCATACTGCAGCACTCGCAAAAGGACCGGCACGCTTCCGACGACCTACTGCCGATTTCCCGTACGCAAACGGTCGTGCCGCACAACGTGCCTTCTTTGATATGTTCCGCGATTGGCTGCCGCCCCTACACGGACTGAACCCGACCGTCCGGTTAGCAGAATTCGAAGTCGCACCGATCCTGAACGGCGAATTAACGAACGAGCAAGCAAAGATTTACATGGAACATCTACTTCGCGAACGACTCAAAAACTTTCGATCGTTGTGAAACAATACAAAGGATAGGATAAAATAACTTTACATGAGCATGCGAAAGCCTGAAAAGGTGAACATTTCAGAACATCCACTGCTCCAAATAATAGGACAGACACCCCTCGCGAAGATAGACCTCTTCGCAAACGAGCTGCCTAACGTTGAAATCTACGCGAAGGTCGAAACCTATAACCCCGGCGGCTCTATTAAAGATCGCCCGGTCTTAAGAATGCTCACGGAGGCAATCGCCTCGGGAGAACTCACACACTCACAGGTTATCCTCGACTCCAGCTCAGGCAACGCGGCGATCGCTTACGCTATGATAGGCGCGACCCTTGGCTACAAAGTTG
Organism: Candidatus Poribacteria bacterium; assembly: GCA_007571355.1. Taxonomy (GTDB): domain Bacteria; phylum Poribacteria; class WGA-4E; order WGA-4E; family WGA-3G; genus WGA-3G. The sequence continues at coordinate 5,473 of RKRO01000523.1, forward strand.
AACTTGTAATTCCAGACAACGCCAGCGAAGAACGGATAAAACGTATTCAATCACACGGGGCAGATATCATCCATACCGACGCTATCCTCGGTTACGATGAAGCACTACGAGAAGTTGACCGGCGTTATGAGGCGCAACCTGACCGCTATTTTTTCAACTCACAATATGACAATGAAAACAATTGGTTGGCACACTATGAAACCACCGGTGTCGAAATCTGGAACCAAACAGGCGGAAAAGTTACACACTTCGTTGCTGGGGTAGGGACCGGCGGCACCATTACCGGTGTCGGCAGACGGCTCAAAAACTATAATCCAGACATCCAGGTCTGTTCTATTTCACCAGAGGCGTTCCCCGGTATTGAGGGACTCAAACCGATCGGGGATCCAGAGAACATTGTGCCAGCAATTCTGGATGAATCCGTGATTGATTGCCGCATCCCCACAACGATTGAAGATGCTTATGAAATGTGCAGTCGCCTCGCGCGACACGGCTGGTTCGTTGGACAATCCTCCGGCGGCTACCTCTACGGTGCTTACAAAGTCGCACAACAGATTCAGAAAGGCGTTATTGTCACCGTCTTTAACGACCTCGGCGAACGCTATTTCAGCACAAGACTGTGGGATTAACCCAAGGAGACCTATGGAAACGACAGTTATTCCGTTTCGCGGGTTACGCTATAACGCATCCAAAGTTGATGGACTCTCCAACGTTATAGCACCCCCGTACGATGTCATCAAACCAGAAGAGCAGATCGCTTTAGAAGCACGTCACCCTGCCAACATCATCCGTTTAATCCTAAGCCAACCGCGCGATGATGACACCGATGAGGAAAACCGATACACACGCGCCGCGACACTGATGAACCAGTGGATATCGGACGGCACCCTCCAACAAGACGCAACACCGCGCTATTACATCTATGACCAGGCCTTCAGCGCACCAGATGGAAAAGACTATACACGTCGCGCCTTGATCGGACTCGTGAAACTGCAACCCTTTGAAAACCGGGTCGTCTTACCGCACGAAAAGACACACGCGGGCCCAAAAATTGACCGGCTCAACCTCATGCGTCAATGCCACGCGAATCTCAGTCCTATCTTCCTTCTCTACACGGATGCCGCCGGTGACATCGAACGGATTCTGGAAAATTTTACCGATGAACACCTACCCGAAGTCGACTGTGAAGAGCGGTTTGGAAGCACACACAGGTTGTGGTGTTTAGATGATCCCGAACGGAACGCTGAGATTCAGAACCTTTTTTCTCAAAGACGGCTCCTCATCGCCGATGGACATCACCGTTATGAGACCGCACTCGCTTTCCAAGAAGAGATGACACACACCAGGCTACAAGGGTACGGCTATATGATGGTGAACCTCGTCCGGATGGAATCCCCCGGATTGGCTGTTTTGGCGATCCATCGACTGTTGGACAATCTAAATCCTGATAGTATTATCCACGCCATTACGAAACTGCCGGAGCTCTTTAACGTTCATGAACTTGGCACACAAGCAACACTTATGGCACAATTAGAGGCACAACGAGGAAAATCGCCAGCGGTCGGCTTGTATACCGCAGACGATAAATACCGTTTATTGACACCGCATGCAACAACCCCCGGACAATTAGACGTAGGGCTTGTTCAAGAAACGCTTATCAAGGAGATGTTTCAAGTTGAGACGTTAGCAGATCATATCAGTTACACCGCTTATGCGGACGACGCTGTCGCACACGTCAAAGGCGGAGCAGGGCGCGTCGCGCTCCTCATGAACCCGACCCCCGTTGAACAAGTCATGGAAGTCGCTAGGGCAAGTTCTATAATGCCGCAGAAATCCACCTATTTTTATCCGAAGATGGCTACTGGTCTCGTTTTGAACCTGTTGGACCGGGAGTGCCGCGAACCGGAAAACTTTTAAAGGCAAACCGATGCTTCACGAACACGAAAGAGATACTTTAGCATTTACGCACCAGTTATACGCCGAGATACCGCGTCAATTAGCGTTTCAGGCGAACACTGTGATTGAAGCGGAAGCTTGGCAACAGGAATTGCGGGCAAAACTAACCGAATTGGTCGGTGGATTTCCACAGGAACCGTGCAATTTGGAACCAGAGGTCTTGGAGACGCATAAATTCCCTACCTATACCCGTGAGACCTTGCAGTTCACGAGTCGTCCACATTCGACTGTTTTCGGGTACTTTCTCTCTCCGAAACATCCTAAAGGCGCGACACCAAACGCTGCAATCCTCTGCTTAGCGGGACACGGGCGCGGCGTGGATGACATCGTCGGCATTGAGGAAGACGGTAGCATGCGTTCGGAATTTGGCGGCTATCAGAACGATTTCGCCCTCCAGTGCGTTGCACACGGCTACACCGTGCTTGCCATTGAACAATTCGGGTTCGGACATCGACGCGACGCTGCTGCCCGGCAGAAAGGGGGCGGGGCATCTTCGTGTCAACCGAGTGCCGGTGCCGCACTTCTGTTAGGACATACGATGGTAGGGTGGAGGGTCTATGATGCAATGCGTGCATTCGACTATTTAGCAACCCGTCCTGAAGTCGATATGAACCGTCTCGGTATCATGGGTATCTCTGGGGGCGGTACAACAACCTTTTTCACCGCAGCGATTGATACGCGTGTTAAAGCAGCTGTCGTAAGCGGCTATTTCAATACGTTCCGTGATAGCATCCTCAGTTTGAGCCATTGTATAGACAACTATATCCCAAATGTGCTACAATATGCTGAGATGTATGACATCGCTGGGTTGATTGCACCGCGTGCACTATTTGTTGAATCCGGTACCGAAGATACTATCTTTCCAATCGATGCCACCCGATTTGCGGTCAACGAAGCAAAAGCAGTCTTTAGATGTTTTGATGCTGATGACAAATTGGGATTTGAAACGTTTGAAGCAGGACATAGTTTCTACGGTGTCGGCGCATTTGAATTTCTTAAACAGATTCTATAAAAGGAGGCACGTGTGGCAATTGAACTCTTCTCAATCGGCACGGAGTTAGTGCTTGGTCAGATTCAGGATACCAACGCTCACTGGATTGCACAGCAGATTCTTCAGATCGGGGGCGAATTACGACGTGTAACGATGCTACGCGACAACGCCGAGGAAATGTACGAGGCACTCGATTCGGCGATCAAACGGGAAACATCTCTTATCCTCACAACCGGTGGACTTGGACCGACACCTGACGATATGACCGTTGGAGTCGTTGCATCTCTTATCGGTACGAAGCCTGTTGTCAGCGGAGAGACTATCGCCGAATTTCGGAAACGGCGCGAGATGGCAGAGAACGATCCGCTCAGTGAAGCACTCACCAAAATGGCGACAGTTCCCGAAACCGCCACCGTCTTACAAAATCCAACAGGCTGGGCACCCTGTATCAGCATTAAACATCAAAATACGACGCTCATGATGATGCCGGGGCCACCACGCGAAATGAAAGCGATCTTTGAAACCTATATCCAACCGTTGATTGCTGAACGCTACCGCGCAGAGATTACCACAGCGCGAGTCTATGTCAGTATGTTTGAAGCAGAGGTGTCGCCACTCATGCAAAAAGTGATGGAACGCCACTCTGATGTCTATCTAAAGGCGTATGTTTCACTCCGCGAAGCGGATACGAATATGATGCCGGTAGATTTGGTCTCGACAAGTACGGACAAAGCAGATGCCGAAACACAATTGCAACTTGCGACTGTCTATTTCCGTGCCCTTGTCGTTGAAACAGGAAAACATTTTAGTCTTGAAGACGCATAACAGGCGCGCGTTCCAAACGTGCCAATGTGTAGGTGTTTCAATATTGATTGTGGCGAGCCTAATTAGTGTCGCACACACTTCACGCACCTACAAAAAAGGAGATTTCTACTGTGAATCGCAAACCTTCGGGAAATAAACGAAAACCGCAAACGCGGTACGCGAATCCGCCTCGCAAGAAGCGGAAGTATCAACCCAAAAAGAGCAAGAGTGCTGATGACAAACTTGATATTGAAACGCAAACTGAAAAGGAGGAGCCAACGACATCGAAAAGCGGTAAAATAGAGGTTGAGGGCACCGTCGTGGAACCTTTACCAAATGCGATGTTTCGCGTGGAACTGGATAATAAACACCAGATCCTTGCCCATATCTCTGGCAGAATGCGAAAGTTTTTTATTAAAATTTCGCCGGGTGATAAGGTGACCGTTGAACTATCGCCTTATGATCTTACGCGGGGACGTATTACCTATCGGAAATAGATCTATGGATTCGACTGGGACCGCGCACTCTCCAATGGCGTCGTAGGTACTTTCCAAGTGTGCCTACGCATACCCTACAGACCACTTCCACAACTTCGTTAGGGAACCACCTATGAGATCTGCTGCTTTAGTTCACATTAGTAGTGCCGATGAAAAGGAGATCTATCGACTCCTCGAGGCCATCGCAGCAAAACGCGAGCAGGTCGAGGCACTCACGGTAGCAATCGAAGAACTCAAGTCGGAAGTTGATGTCTTTCAGCGCCGCTATAACGCTCATATTAGCCAGTACTATCGTGAACTTGATAAAGTCGAACTCGAAACACAGGAATATCGGCTCAGGCTTCAGCTGCGCCGAGAAAATGTGAGCGAGGAAGAGATAGAGGCTCGCGTCGAAGCTTGCTTCAGAACAAGCCGCGCACGGGTTGACGCTTATGAAGAAGTAGAGCAATCACAGCCAATACCGGAACCAGAGCAGCTCCCGGCTGCGAAAGCGAAGCACTTGCAAAATCTCTATCGTAAACTCGCCAAACGGTACCATCCAGATAAAACCGTTGATACGAAAGAACAGGATAAACGAGAGCAGCTAATGCCGCTTATCAATCGGGCCTACCACGAACAGGATATTCAGACCCTTGAGCGGTTAAGCCTCGGTGAAACAGAGACACATATCTCCGAAAAAACGTCTACTGAAAAACGGGCAGCCTTACAGGCAGAACTCCGAAGTCTTAACCGGGCGGCAAGTGATCTACGTTTAGAAGTTAACCGACTCAAAACCGGACGCACCTATCAATTGAAGCAGCAGGTAGAAAACGCGAAAAAAGCAGGGACAGATCTGCTCTCTGGACTCGCAAAGGATTTGGAGCGAAAAGTCAAAACGGGGCGCACGCATTTGGCGCGTCTGATTAATATGTGGCACCGCACACAATGATCTCACAATGTCTAAAAGGAAATGAGCATGCAACTTAAAGACAAAGTCGCTATTATCACCGGTAGCGGACGCGGTATCGGCAGAGCCATTGCCATCGCCTACGCAGCTGAAGGCGCGCGCGTCGTCATCGCTGCCCGTAATACAGCGCAACTTGATGAAGTCGTCGCGGAAATTGAGGCAAACGATGGTGAAGTTCGTGCTGTACCAACCGATGTACAAATCCGTGCGGAAGTGGAGAACCTCGTTCACAAAACTGTTGATCAGTTCGGACGAATCGATATCCTCGTCAATAACGCAGGCATCAATCCGAGAGGGCCGTTCTTAACTTCTACAGATGAAGAGTGGGAAAAAGGGTGGCAGATTAATGTGATGGGGGTTGTGCGTTGCTGTCGTGCGGCGTTGCCAATCATGAAGCAGCAAGGGAGCGGCAATATCATCAACGTCGGTTCCGGTATGGGGCAAGTGGGACGCTCGAACCTCAGCGTCTATTGCGCTTCGAAAGCGGCATTGCACGGATTAACGCAGTCGATCGCCGAAGAGGTCTGGGAAGACGGTATCATCGCGAATGTGCTTATCCCGGGCCCCGTAAAAACCGAACTTTCAAAACCGGCATGGGAAAACTCAGGAACTTTCAGAGCAGAAAGCGATCCGTGGAAGCAGCCGGAGCAGGTTGTGGCATCCGCGCTTTTCCTCGCGACGCAACCCCCCGCGACCGGTATGACAGGTCAGATTCTCAGCATCATGCGCCGAAACAGCCCATAAAAAACGTCTTTTAAAGTGGGAATGTAACACGTCGCCCCTCTTGTGCTGATAGATATGCCCCCAATATCATCTCCACCGAAACGCGGCCATCCTCTACTGTAACATCAGGTTCCGTGTCGTTCTTTAGGCAGTCAATAAAGGGGCGCGGCACCTCTGCAAGCCGTTCACCATGACCATTCGGAATCGGCACGCCCAAGTCCTTCCATGACGGTTCATCGCGTGTATACAACTTAAGCGCAACGGCATCCGCTGGGCGCGGAATATTACACGATGGCGCATCCCCATAGTTCTGTATGACGACCCCTTGATCCCCATAAATCTCAGTTGTATTTTCACCGGCAAGCGTCACAGACGTATTCAGTAGAATCGCCATCTCACCGCCCGCGAACCTATAGACTGCTAATCCCGTGTCGTCAGGCGCGACATCCGTTAAAATATTATCAATTTCAGCGATAACACTCGTCGGTTTACCGAGCATCCAATGGATAAAATCGGTTGCATGCGAGGCATCGTCCATGAACATCCCCATATTCTTCTCTGGATCAATATGCCATCGACTAGGTCCCGTCACGAAAGCCTCACTAAACAACGCATTGATACAGTGTCGGCGGCGCAGCACGCCAATTTTACCGAGCACACCGCTGTCAATGAGTCCTTTCATTGCGATGTTCGCTGGGTCGCGGCGCATCTGGTACCCCATCATAAACTTAACGCCTGTCTTTTCTACGGCTGCCGCAATCCGATCACAATCCGCCAGCGTCAGTGCCATCGGTTTCTGACAGAGGATATGTTTCCCTTCTGATGCTGCCGCTGCCACCATCTCCGCATGCCGATTGGTTTCACAGGTCACGATCACAGCATGAATCTCAGGGTGATTGACAACATCTTCGAGATGTGGTGAGTAATCCAAACCGTAATGTGCTGCGGCGGTTTCACCGCGTTCAATGTTATCGTCCCAACAGGCGACGAGTTGGACATCGTCAAATGTCTGCATCCGGTTACAGTAGGCGTTGGCATGTCCATGTGCAAAACTTATGATACCGATACCGATCTTTGTGTTCATCATGTTAATCTATCCAATCTGTAAGTCTCTGTTGTGAAACCAGTTCGGGGTTAAAAATTTGCAAGTCTTTAATTCGAAACGAGTAGATCACTTCTCCAAAACAATCCGAACCTCCGAATTTACACGAGGCTCACTGAAATTCATCTCTGCAGAAATCGGGCCGAGGGATCCTAACGGAAACAGGTTTTCTGTGATTCGTCGTGTCAACGTTGCATCCAGTTCCTGACCAGAAAGAGAGAACAGCAGAGTCACCAGCGGTAAGAACCGTTTCAACTCCGGCACAAGCAGTGCGGGTTGTGCAAATACTTGCGCACCGTTTGCATCCGTTGAGAATATGATATCAGGCGAGGTAGGCGTTTTACCCGTACCTGTATCAATGACTGCCTTTACCCCCCCTATTGTTGTGCTAAAGACGAAATGGTCGTTCACGATTGCATATCCACCCGTCGCCGCCAGCAGAAAATTGAGACGGAGTTGTACGGGTTGGACAGAGACACCGTTGTAATCCTGTGGTTCAAGAAATTTAAGCGGTTTACCAGCAATAGCAATTTTGCCTCGTTTTACGATATCTAATATTGCCTTTAATGCATCAGGCATTTTCGCATACGTGAGCAAAACCAACGAGGGTACTACAGCGGTTTCATCAAGCTCAGGCGCGACCAACAGAACCGTCATATCTGCTCCCAAAACTTCGGAAAGATCGATATTGCCGAAGAGTTCTTGTATCTGCTGATTCGGGACCGGAAGCGTGGCGACAAAAGCAGTCCGTTCTGGAAAGGCGAGGATCGGTTTTGTGACATCAGCAGTTGGCAGGCTTATAGGGTTAGCACTCGGACGCTTGCGGAGAGAGTGCCGTGAAACAATTACACCATCTGCATATCGGTTGCTGAACGTCCAGAATTCTGTCTCGTCAAACATGCCAAAAATTTGTTGAACGAGTGCGTTTGAATCGGTGTCTCTCCATATAGACCGCAGCTGCGCGACATCTACATATCCGGTGCTTTTATCCTGACGATAGTTTTCCTGGATCTCTGTCGTCATTGGGTGTTCGGTGAGGAATCCTTGTGTCTTTTGCACCGCTTTCGTATCGGAGCTCCCGGCATTGTAGAGGTCGAGCGTCTCTATCAACAACGTAGGTTCGAGACTTAAAACGCCAATTCTTCCGATGAAGGTATAACTGAAATCGAGCGGATACCCAGTGATCGTATTAATCGTGAATTCGCCATACGCATTCTGAATACGTTTGTATTTTGGATTGATGGCATCTGTCGCTGTCATCGCCTCAATACCCAGTTTCTCCGGTCCACCGACGGCCGTAATAAGGAGGAAAGTTAATCCACCGTCGCGCTGGTACATAGCGAGGATTGTCTCCTCACCCAAATAACCCGTGACTGTCTTAAGGTCGAGTCTGCCACCCATCTCATATTCCCATAGCTGCTTCTGATACACGAGCTCTTTCCACCAGATGTGTTCTCTAATCTCTGAGAGGAGTGGCATTTGTGCAATCTGTTTCCCGAATTCACTACGGTTGAACGTCTCGACTAAACCTTTCAACTCCTTGAGTGTCAGATAGCAGATCGGGGACTCCGGCAGCAGTGTGATAAGGTGTTGTTCGGGTTCCCATAGTGCTGTTCGGTTATAGAT
>RKRO01000112.1 GCA_007571355.1 Candidatus Poribacteria bacterium
GAACTTCAATTAACGCTTGACTTTCTGGGGGACAGTCGGGCTTTGGGGGCAGGGGTTAGTAGTTGGGGCCCTGCGATTTGCGTGATAACTGAAGATGTTGATCGGCTTAAGCAGGAAACAGACGCATTCCTAAAAACACTTCCCAACGGCGGCACCAGTTTTATTACATACGCGAATAACTTCGGTGCAAGTGTCGTGTCGGGTTAAAACAAAAACGGGCGGGTGCTATCACCCGCCCGTTTTTTATCTATAATCGTCAGCCTTTGCTTGGCGCGTAATACGGGTTCGTCCCTGAAGCGTGATCCGTCGTATCAATCACGTGTTTGATTTCAGGAAAAACCTCCTGAATCATCGCTTCGATGCCGTGTTTGAGAGTGACATTCGCCATGCCACACCCTTGGCATCCGCCCCCCATGTGAATGTAGATAGAATCATTATCGACGTTCAACAGTTCTATCTGTCCACCGTGTGCAGCGACTGCTGGGTTAATCCGTTCATCAATAAGTTCCTGAATCTTTTGTGCCTTCGGGTTGTCCCATGCCGGCGTGTTCGGGTTCTCAATATTAAAACCACTTGCATTCAGATCATCAACATAGTCAATAACTGCCCCTTTGAGATCCGGTGCACTTTCGGCATCAACAAGCACATTAAATTTCTCACATTCAACAACAATGTCATCCGCTTGTGCTTCGGTTGCTAAACCGAGACTGTATTGGAATGCAGCCGCAGTTTTGCCTTGGATACTGATACGGAGTCCTTCGACTTCAACTTCCTCGGCTTGAATCACTGCGTGAATTTTCTCTTCTGCAGCTTTTGTGACTGTAAGCAAAGGGTCTTCGTTGCCCGTGAGCTTCTTCAAGAAATTCTTCATAGTTGCCTTCCGTGCGTGAGACTTATGCAGCAGTTTTGCCTGCCCAGGACTGATCTGATTGGAATTCTCCCATCTCGTCGTACAAGACGCGGAGCCGTTTGATTGCTTCTATCTCCAGCTGTCGCACCCGTTCGCGGGTGACTTTCAGCGCGACACCGATCTCGCGGAGCGTCTTGCGTTCACCGTCTTCAAGACCGAAGCGCATCTTTAGCACCTTCTGTTCGCGTTCCGGTAGCCTTTTAAGAAACTGGGCGATCAGGTCCTCGTTAATCATTTCTGCAATAGGACTTTCTTCACCGTTTGTTGTGGGGTCCTCAATTAAATCACCTAAGGTCGCGGCGGAGCGTTCATCACTGAGCTGTAAATCCATAGAAATGGCATCGGCGTTGAACGTCAAAATTTCCTCAACCTGCGTTACGGATAAGTCCAAAGCCTCCGCTATTTCTTCGCGACGTGGTTCACGTTGCAGCTCCTGACACAATGCTGCGTAAACAGCATCAAACTTGTTCATCTTCGCAACTACATAAGAAGGGAGTCTAATCGAGCGGGAGAAATTGTCAAGCGTACGCATAATCGCCTGTTTAATCCACCAAATCGCATAAGTACTGAATTTAAAGCCCTTCGTATAATCAAACTTACTCGCTGCTTTAATGAGTCCGATATTGCCTTCTTGGATCAGATCTTCGAGGGGGACGTTGTGCCCTTGATATTTCACTGCAATTGAGATAACGAGTCGTAAATTCGCTTGTACAAGTTGATCCCTTGCCAATTCTGCGTCTGCTGTATAACCGTCTTCTCTCTTACCAGCTTCAATTCGTTTTGCTAACGCAACTTCTTCCTCACGGGTTAACAGGCGATGACCTGCCACGCTCCGGAGCCAACTCGTTAGCGCACTCTGATCACTCCCGCTATAACTCTCTGGCGGTTCTGTTTCATCTGGATATGCTGCATCCATATAAGAATCAACACTATCAATATTTGTCGTTTCACCGAGAAATTCGGCTTCCATCGTTCTCCTCTCCTTTTAGGGAAGTTAATAAAAATCATACAACCTTTAATGATACATCATGTTAAAACGATTTGTCAAGCAAATTGTTTAAAAAAAAGCGAGAAATCGTAGGAAAATCCACATAATAGAACATTTTAACACAATTCTTCAAACAATAGCAAGAAAAATCCGAACTATGTCGCATGTCCAATCAGTAAAACCGCTGCCGGCAACGAAGTCGCCTCCGTTTTTTCAAATGCTGCGCCGATACATCGGATGTCATTGTCTGTTTCTAACATCTCATAAGGTAGATTCCACGCTTTGAGCGTCGGCTCCAGAAAACTCGCGACGGAATCCACCCATTGTCCATCTGCATCTCGATTGTGGTATCCGCGGTACCCGATGAAAACGACCACCGGGACACGCATGTTGACAACCGTGCCTCGAAACGCATCACCAGATTCCAGAAAACCTGTGTTTTGAATGATAATCACCGGCTTTTTACCACCGACATACAGACCGGAAGCAATGGCGAACGCCTCACCTTCACGAGTTACTGTAATAACTTCAATTTCCGGTTCCGCCCGTAGAAGCTCATAAATCCGCGCACTACCGTTATCTGGAACGCCTATAGCGTGCGTGATCTGATGCCTTTTTAATTCATTTACAATCTTTGCTGCTGATGCCAATGGATACTCCTACTTCTTGCAAACTTAATGCACAATGAATTACGTGACACTTGACTAAGAACCGAACTGCTTCAGCGAACTGAAAACTATTCTACTGTCGCCCTTCAACCAATGCATCGACAACTGTGGGATCGGCAAGCGTTGACGTATCACCGAGGTCAGAGATGTCGCCTTCCGCGATTTTGCGGAGAATACGCCGCATGATCTTCCCAGATCTCGTCTTCGGTAACGCTGGCGTAAACTGCACCTTATCAGGTGTTGCAATCGGCCCGATGTGTTGACGAACCGCCTGCTTGATACCCGTTTCTACCTCATCAGACGCAGATTCACCTGTCATGAGGGTAACATACGCATAAATGCCTTGGCCCTTAATATCGTGTGGGTAACCGACGACCGCTGCCTCCGCAACCGCTTCATGCTGCCCAATCGCGCCTTCTACCTCCGCTGTACCCAATCGGTGCCCTGAAACATTTAGGACATCGTCCACGCGTCCCGTAATCCAGTAGTAGCCATTTTCATCGCGCAGCACCCCGTCGCCTGTCATATAGTAACCGGGGAACCGACGAAAATAGGTATCTAAAAACCGCTCATGATCCCCATAAACCGTTCGCATGATGCCAGGCCACGCCGTTTTGATACAAAGATAACCTGTCGCCGGATTACCCTCAACCTCGTTCCCTTCTTCATCAAGTATCACCGGTTCAATCGCAAAGAAGGGGAACGTCGCCGAACCCGGTTTCAGTGGAGTCGCAGCGGGCAACGGTGTCATTAGGATTCCGCCCGTTTCTGTCTGCCACCACGTATCCACAATCGGACACCGTTTCTCGCCGACAATGTCGTAATACCACAGCCATTCTGGCTCTTTGATCGGTTCACCCACCGTGCCGAGCAATCTGAGTGTAGACCTATCGTGTTTTTCTACCCAGGTATCGCCTTCCTTCATCAAGGCACGTAGTGCTGTCGGAGCGGTGTAGAAGATGTTGATACGATGCTTTTCGACGACTTGCCAAAACCTTCCGAAATCCGGGTAGTTCGGCACGCCTTCAAACATCACACTCATCGCACGGTTTGCAAGGGGACCATAGATGATGTAAGAGTGTCCCGTAATCCAGCCGATGTCAGCCGTGCACCAGTAGACATCGCCTTCGTGATAATCAAAAATCTGTTGATGTGTGTAGGACGTATAGACGAGATAACCACCTGTGGTATGCAAAACGCCCTTCGGTTTCCCAGTTGAGCCAGAGGTGTACAGGATAAAGAGCGGATCTTCGGCATCCATAACCTCCGGTTCACACTCCGCGTCAGCAGCTGCCATTGCTTCGTGCCACCAGAGATCCCGTGATGCATCAAAAGCAACTTCATCTCCCGTGCGCTTGACAACGACAACCTTTTCGATAGATGGACATTCGGCCACAGCGGCATCTGCATTTGCCTTCATCGGTATATCGCTCCGGGGCCCCCGCATTGCCGTATCCTGTGTTATGAGCATTTTACACGCCGAATCGTTAATCCTGTCTCGAAGGGATTCCGCTGAAAAGGCACCGAAGACGATGGAGTGGAT
>RKRO01000181.1 GCA_007571355.1 Candidatus Poribacteria bacterium
ATTATACCCGCTGAAAAATTGGTTGTCAAATTAAAAAATTGAAAAAAGTGTTTTTTAAGGACTCAGAGAATCTTCCGCACATTTTGTCAGAATCAGGAGGTTAAAGTGGATATTTCCAAAATTGCATGTCTAAAAACTTGAAACTGATTACAATTTGTGGTAAATTAAAAAACAATATATGCTATAAGGAGAACAAGACACAATGCCAAAATTTGGTGTAAATTTATTGCTCTGGGCAGATAAGTTTGACAGAGAAACCGCAGACCTCATTCCGAAAGTCGCTGAAATGGGTTTTGATGGTGTCGAAATCCCTATCTTCGACCCAGATACAGTGGACATTCCATACACCCAAGCGTTATTGAAAGATACCGGTTTAGAAACCATCGGATGTAATATCATGGGGGGCGATAGGAATCCAATTGACGAAGATCCTGCTATTCGCGAAAACGCAAAAACCTATCTCAAGCGCACGACTGAAATCATTGCTGAATTAGGTGCAGACACGCTCGTTGGACCGATGTACAGTGCCGTCGGTAAACTCGTTGGACGCGGTAGGAACGAACAGGAATGGGATTGGTGCGTTGAAGGGTTACAAGAAGTTGCCGAATTCTGCGGAAAACACGGTGTCACCCTTGCAAGCGAGCCACTCAACCGATTTGAAACCTATTTTGTTAACATCGCCGAAGATGCCGTTAAACTTTGTCAGGCAGTGGATAGTCCGTATTTTAAAGTACATCTGGATACATTCCACATGAACATCGAAGAAAAGAATCAAGCAGACGCGATTATTAATACTGGGGATTACTTGCATCACATGCACTGTTGTGAAAACGACCGTGGCACACCCGGTACAGGACTAGTAGATTGGGACGGTGTCTTCGGCGCGCTGGCAAAAGTTAACTACGACAGATGGCTTGTGATTGAATCGTTTACACCGGCTGTCAAGGAAATTGCCGCTGCGACGTGCATCTGGCGCGACATCGCACCGAGTGCTGAGAGCCTCGCGATAGACGGCCTCGCGTTCCTGAAACAGAAGGCATCCGAATATCTATAGTATCGGTTCGTTTGTAGTCGCTGACAGATATAGCTACACTAAAAATTGGAGGACTGAGATGCGTTTGGTCACATTGATTGGGCTGTTCTGCCCAATATTCTTTGCTGTCTTTCTAATAGGCGATGTCCTTGCGCAGGACGCAACGCCAGAAGAGATGGATACAGCTGCTGCTGCGGAATCGCGATTCCTCAGCAATATCCGACAACTGACTTATGATGGCAAGCGGGCTGGGGAAGGCTATTTCTCTGAAGACGGCAACGCGCTCATCTTCCAAAGTGAACGTGAACCGGATAACCCGTTCTATCAAATTTATCTACTCAACCTGCTGACTGGTGACACGCATCGCGTCTCAACCGGTATTGGAAAAACAACTTGTGCCTTCTTCCGACCGGGTACCGATGAGGTGCTTTACGCCTCGACACATCATGACGCTTTCGCAAAAGCAAAACAGAAAGAAGAATTGCAGTTCCGAGCATCTGGACAAGAGCGTCGCTACAGTTGGGATTACGATGAAGCGATGGACATCTTCTCAGCAAACCAAAATGGCAATAACCTCACGCAGCTAACAGATGCCCCGGGTTACGATGCTGAAGCCTCCTATTCACCTGACGGCACGCGCATCGTTTTTTGCTCGCTGCGGGATGCCTATCCAAGAAGCAAACTCTCTCCAAAGGACTTGAAGCAACTGGAGGTCGACCCGTCCTATTTCGGCGAAATCTATATCATGAATGCCGACGGTTCTGGCCAGACGCGGTTGACAAATTCGCCCGGGTACGATGGTGGTCCGTTCTTTACGCCTGATGGGCAACATATCGTCTGGCGGCACTTCACACCGGACGGCAGCCAAGCAGACATCTATACAATGCAGATAGATGGATCAAATGTGCGCCGCCTGACCAATTTCAAGAGTATGTCCTGGGCACCCTACTTCCATCCGAGCGGTGCTTACGTTATTTTCGCTTCTAATAAACTCGGATTTTCTAACTTTGAGTTATATTTGGTTGATGCAAGGGGTAGACATGAACCCGTCCGCGTTACCTCAACCGATGGGTTTGATGGGCTGCCTGTTTTTTCGCCGGATGGCAACCAGTTGTGCTGGACCTCGAATCGGAACAGTCAAGAGGTTTCACAACTCTATCTGGCAGACTGGAATCACGAAGCCGCATTAAAGGCCATTACCTTAGCACCAAGAAGTCATAATTTACCACCGCATCCGGTCCGGACGGTTTCCAATGCCGAGTCCGCGAATAAAACAGTGCCTATCCGCGAGCATATTGAATTTCTCGCTGACGATGCCTTGGAAGGTAGGATGACCGGGTCCAAAGGGGCGAAACGCGCAGCGGAACACATTGCCGCGCAGTTCACAGAACTTAATCTCAACCGCATCGGCGATGGAGCAACCTACTTCCAAGCATTTGAATTCACCGCTGGAAGACGGCTCATAGCGGGAGAGAATCACTTCCATATTACACGTCAAACGCACGGCTCCGAGCCAGTGATGGAATTCAGCGTGGCACGCGATTTCCAACCGCTCTCCTTCTCTCGGAACGGGGTTGTTGAAGATGAAGTGGTGTTTGTCGGATACGGATTATTTGTCCCCGGCGAGTTAGGTGAAGGCTACAATGCTTATGCCGGATTAGATGTGAAGGATAAGATCGTTGTCGCACTCCGCTATGTGCCGGAGGATGTTGAACCCGAACGCCGCCAACAATTGAATCGGTATGCAGGGTTACGTTACAAAGCGATGCAAGCGCGTGAGCAAGGCGCGAAGGCATTTCTCGTCGTTGCAGGTCCGAACTCCCCAAACGCGGGCAAGTTAATTCCGCTTGCTTTTGACAGCAGTCTTGCAGATTCCGGGATTGTTGCAGCATCCATCAGTGATACTGTCGCGAATGCCCTCTTTGCACCATCAGGTAAAAACCTAAAAGATGTTCAATCCGAACTGGATGTCGAAAATCCACACTTCCTTGGACAGTTTCCATTGCCGGATGTCAAAGTCGAGATTGTCGTTTCGGTTGAGAAAGTTAAGAAGACTGATCAAAACGTCATTGCACTTCTACCGCCACCGGAATTAACAGATGAAACCGAGTACGTTATTGTGGGTGCCCACTACGATCATATTGGTTACGGTGAAATTGGTTCACTTGCGGGGAAAGGTGAAGAGGGGCAGATTCACAACGGCGCAGACGATAATGCCTCCGGCACCGCTGTCGTCCTGGAATTGGCAACGACGCTTAGCGAAGCATACCAAAAATATCCTGAAAAATTTCGGAGGGGCATCATCTTCGCGCTCTGGTCGGGTGAGGAACTTGGGCTTATTGGATCTACCCACTTTGTCAACGATCCAGTCGTCCCTTTGGAAAAGGTAGCAGCGTATGTCAACTTTGATATGGTTGGGCGGCTCCGGGAAAATAAACTTATTTTACAAGGTGTCGGTTCATCGTCTGTGTGGACGAAGTTGATTGAAAAGCGGAACGTCCCTATCGGTTTTAATCTGACATTGCAAGAAGACCCCTATCTGCCAACGGATGTAACCGCCTTCTATCCAAAGGAAATACCGGTACTCAGTTTCTTCACTGGTGGACACGAAGACTATAACCGCCCGACAGATGATCCTGACACACTCAATTACGACGGCATAGAACGGATCGCGCGCTTGGCACATGGTATCGTCTCGGACTTAAGTAGTACTGATGAACGCCCTGAGTACGTCCGAGTAGAGCGGAGCCAATCAGAAGAAGGCAGCCGCGATACGTTGCGCGCATATCTCGGGACGATTCCCGACTATACAACCGAAGGCACCGGCGTTAAGCTCTCCGGTGTTCGTGCAGGTGGACCTGCTGACAAAGCCGGTTTAAAAGGAGGCGATGTCATCGTCAAATTCGGTGGACAGAAAATCACAAATATCTATGATTATACGTATGCCTTGGATGCCGTGAAGATTGGTGAACCTATTGAGGTCGTTGTCCTACGTGAGGGTACTCGAGTCCAACTGACAGTGACCCCTGAAGCACGGAATTAATTCTCGCCATTTTGTTTAGGTGGCAATTTAAACCATTATAGTGAGGCCCATCACGATTGAAACCCCTCCCGTCGAAGCGATGCCCTCTGATAACAGGGGCAGGGGTTATCTTCGGACACGGGTGCATTTATTTTCGGATGTTACGATAAACGAAAAGCGCGCTGCGATGGATTCTTAAACGCCGTTGTAGCGCGCTTTACTTTTTAGAACGTCAAATGATTTTGTATTACTCAAATGCGAAATGTGCGACGACTCCCGCGTGGTCCGATGGCCACAACCCCGAAGGTAGACGATCAGCGGGTTTATCGCCAATAGTATATGTCATAACAGCGGTAGGGAGTTCCAAATTGCGGATGAAAATCTGGTCGATTCGCTCATAGTGTTCACTGACCTCATTTTGAAGTTCCTTGGCTTGACAACAGGTGTAGCCTGTCCCCTCGGAGTCCATCTGCCACGTGTCAATATAGCCTGCGGATAGTAACATTTGGTAAGCAGTGCCGTCGGGGGCGGAGGTGTTGAAATCCCCTAAAAGGATAGTCGGCAAGGTTTCATTGGCGAGTCCATCTATCAGTTCCTGTGCTTGTGTGGCCCGAACATCCTTCAGGAATGATTCTAAGTGTGTATTGATGACGCGGTAAGTGGTGCCAGCAACGGTGGCATCTATTGCTGCGTAACCTCTCGCTATTTCAAGGAAGAGATTTTCAACCGTAAAGGTATTCACATAATTCGTTGCCATGGGACGTGCCACAGTGACATCATCTCGTGCAAGAATCACATCAAAGTCGGTCAAGCGAACATCATCATACGCAGTAAACGTTCCCATCGGCATTTCAACATCAAAATTTTGGACTTTTGCAGCGATTTGATAGTTTAAGCCTTCCGCTTGAAGGGCACCCATCAAAATCTTGAGAAAATCCAAGACGACCTCTTCAGCGGGATCTCCGCCTGTGAGCCGGTCTCCCGGGCTCTGCCTGCGTATTAACGAAATTTCCTGGAGCCCGATGATGTGGGGACGATGCGTTTTGATCAAGGCAGCAATCCCCGCAGCACGCCCCGGGAAATCTGAGGCTATCGTTTTGTTGTAGACCTCATCGACTGCTGCTGGAACCTCCAGGAGGTTCGTTATGCCTAAAAGTGGCTCCATATTGGCACCCACATAGACGTTGTAAGTCATCACTGTAAGGGGTTCCGGTTCAATTCCGGCGTTGTCATCCGGTAGTATCGGGTCCGATATTCTTCCACACCCCGAAAGACTCAATAGGATACCAAACAATAGGAGAGCAATTTTTATGGAGCTCTCAGACTCTGAATACCGACGATAAACATTCAATTTTTTTAACATATTTACCTCTAACGCCTCAATTCGTAGATTTAGGTTGTTTTCGTAGTTCAAATTGTTGATCGCAAGCCATGCGAATTTTCTTGCACACGTTTTCGGACGAAAAATGCACAAAAAGAGAATAACATAAACCTGTTTGGATGTCAAAGCAAATCGTCTTAACCTATATCGCCTTTTTCTTGACATTTGCCTGCCTTTCGCTTATACTTAACGCAGTTTATAGAAGACGCAAGGAGGAATCGCTTTGAAACTGCGCTATCAGGTGAATACATATTATAGGAAATTAGTAATCTTTGCTATTTGCATGACGGCTGTGCTCCTTAACGGATGCAGTCAAAAAATAGGAAGGCCAGAAAACCTTCAAATGGCATCACTCTCTGCGACAATCGTCGAGATTGATGACCATGGGAACGCTGTGACAGATCTGGAAATTGCTCCATTTACCGAACGCGGTTGGAAACTTGGGGATACGCTTGAAGCAACATTCGAGGCTGGGCAGAAGATCGAAATAAAATTCGTTGAGAACTACGGAGATGTCCCAGTTGGCGACTATCTGGGACGGTTTTCGACCTCGACAGAACGGTTTAAAATCGCGATTAACATGGGAAACATCGCTAAAACTTTGGAGTTGAACAGTCCGAGCCAGGTCGTTCTCCAGAAAGTGCAACCACCATCAGCAGATTGAAGAAGTTTGCTGTTGTGAATAGACACATTTTATTTGGCAAATGTAGCTTACTCCCGAACATTGAGACACACTACATGAGGATGAATACAGCAGATGCTCCTGACCCTTAAACAGGCAAGCGAATGGGCTTCAAAACATCTCAATAAAAACGTCACGCCGGCAAATATTACCTATTTAATCCAATATGGTCGGATTGAATCTATCGTTGATAACGGACTAACGATGGTGCCCATCAAAAGCCTTGAGGCTTACTACAACCTGGATCGTCGAGAAAAACGATGGACAGACGAACTCGGCAATGATCTGAATTGGACGTTGTCCTTTGAAAAATTTAAAGAAGCAGAGACAACAAAACATGTCCACAGACTGCATCCATACAAGGGCAAATTCATCCCGCAATTGGTTGAATATTTTTTAGATTCGCACACCGATAACTTTAAAACAGATGTCTATTTTAAATCGGGAGATATTGTGCTTGACCCATTTTGTGGGAGCGGTACGACCTTAGTTCAAGCGAGCGAACTCGGTATGCACGCGATTGGTATTGACGTTTCAACGTTTAACGCTTTTATGAGTAACGCTAAAGTGGCGGCTTACGATTTGATGCATTTGTATGGGGAAAGTCAGAAAATCACGGCAGCTCTCAAAAATATTGTTGCGACATCTGGAATAGTCGAATTTGAAACGAAACTCACAGAAAAACTTGCAGATTTTAATAAGCAATATTTTCCAATATCTTTCAAACGCCAAGTCAGATCGGGTGAAATTGACCAGAAGCAATACGGGGATGAGAAGGAAGCCGTTTTTTTCGAAATATATCATAAACTTGTTGCTGAGTATCAAATTGACACCCGGATGCCGGCCGACTCCGCACGCTTTATGAAGCAGTGGTATCTTCCAAGGGTGAGAGCGGAGATTGATTTTGTCCACAACGAAATTCTTAAAGTCGTAGATACATCAACCCAAAAAGCTTTGATGCTCATTTTAAGCCGGACTATCCGTTCATGCAGAGCCACAACGCACGCGGATTTAGGCACATTGCGGAAGCCTGTAACAACAACATATTATTGCCGAAAACACGGGAAAATCTGTAAGCCGCTCTTCTCAATTCTCGGCTGGTGGGAACGATATTGTAAGGACAGTGTCCAGCGATGGAACGAATTTGGCAGACTAAAAACGGACACCTTTCAACACTGTTTAACGGGTGATTCTCGAACGATTGACATTTTCGCAATGTTAAAGGGCATAAATCCGCAATTTACAGAACAGGTACAAAAGCAACGGATTAAGGGTATTTTCACAAGTCCGCCCTATGTTGGACTCATCAACTATCACGAGCAGCATGCCTATGCCTATGATCTCTTCGGTTTCAAAAGACTGGATGAATTAGAAATTGGGCCCTTATTCAGAGGAAAAGGGCGAGTGGCAAGAGAGTCATATATTCATGGGGTAGCGGAAGTCTTCAAGAACTGCAGAAGATTTTTGGCTGACGACTATGATGTCTTTATCGTTGCAAACGATAAATTCAATATGTATCCGACTATCGCTGATATCGCGGGGATGCACATTGTCAATCAACGCAAGCGTCCTGTGCTAAATCGAACCGAAAAGAACCGAGAATCAGTATATTCTGAGACAATATTCCATCTGAAAGACAAAAAGGATTGAATGTGTTTATGAAGTTTATGAAAGGGAAACCGGTATCCGATAGATACCTGCTGGAAGGAACGATCGTGGCACTCGACCACGTACTGACAGGCACGCCGATCTTCGCAAGCCCGCAACAGGCACAACAGCACCAGCAGCAGATCAACAGCGCGAACTACAGCGGACCGAAAGCACTTTATCAACCGATCGCACGAACGCTTAGACTGCATCCGCGTCATCAGGACGACGAGGAGACGGATGATAATACCGAGTAACACTGCCCCAGGCATCCACCTCCACATAGACCGGCGCGTCCGGCTCCACGCCATGCTCAGCCGACCACCGAACGCTGCCACGCGGGAACGCACGGGCAAAATCCGGATACTTCCGACGCGCATGCTCGGATTCACACCAGTCAGGATCGACAACCGGCACATGCCCAGCACAAGCCGTCGCAACGCACACGCCGGTAGGACCGCCATCTTCTATCAAGCCCCAGTCCTCAACAAGGGTGTCGTAGGGCGGCGGCGGACAGAACCTACGCTCGTAACGCAACGCGGCCTCCAGCGTCGTGCGGCGCGTCTTATGAATACTGAGGTAATTGCCCCCAAAGGACCAACGATTTCGCATAAGGATAGTATACCACAATGAGCAATACAAAACAAGCCATCCTCGCACGCTTACAGGACGGCGAAACACCGACAGCGATCGCCAAAGCACTGGATGTCACGCCCGCTTATGTCGGAAAAGTGCGCAAGGCAACACAATCGACGATAGAATGGTTGGAAGATGAACTCAAGACAACCTTTAATAGCAAAAGAACCCTGGAATTTTATTCGTGGCGAAGGCAGTTACGCAGATTTGTTGGATGCCTTTGAAATGGCTGGTATTGAGTTAAGATCAGAAATTGATAGTTATTTCGAGAAATTCAGACATGAAAGTTGACAACACTTTTAATAAAACGGAATTGCTGGAACGTCTCAGAAATGCTTATGCACTACCGTTGCAGTGCCTAACCTTTCTCCCTGAAGGTG
This sequence comes from Candidatus Poribacteria bacterium, assembly GCA_007571355.1. GTDB lineage: Bacteria > Poribacteria > WGA-4E > WGA-4E > WGA-3G > WGA-3G. The sequence continues at coordinate 8,782 of RKRO01000181.1, forward strand.
AAGACAGTTACGGCTATGTTATCTTATCTGAAACGGGCGAGAAGTATTTTGCAAAAGCCTCAACTGCTGTGCCAAACAGTCGTTTGATGGTAGCATCGCTTTTGCGGAAACGGTGCAACATATCCAGCGTTGTTGCCCCTTTGGAAACGCAGGAAGGGACACTGAGCGTCCCGTGGCGGGATTTCCGGGTCGCGCTGTTTCCGTTCATTGAAGGCAAAAGTCGTTGGGATTTATGGAAAATCGGGAAAGATTTCACCGATGCAGAACTATCGCGAACCGGAGCATTACTTGCGACGATTCACGAAAGCACAGACGCAATCGCATCTAATACCCTCACAGTCGCAAAATATGACTTACCTGAACGGCACGAACTGCACACAGTACTTGCGGCACCGGAACAGATACCCCCTCGGAACCGATACCAGCAGCGGTTACTTGCAGCGATTGCGCAACACAGATCAGATATTCTACAGACACTGGAGCGATACGATCGTCTCGGACGTTCCTCGGTAGTATCACAAATACCTTTCGGCATTACACACGGCGATCCAACACCCGGTAATCTCATTCTGGATACTGAAAACCAACTTCATATCATTGATTGGGACGGTGTTTGTTTAGGTCCACCTGAAAAAGACTTGGTCTCTTTCACAGGTGAACGGTTTGAGGTGATTTTGGAAAGTTACCTCGCCGAAAGGCGAAACCCAATAAGGCTACACGCCGATACTTTTGGTTTCTATATCTACGAATGGGCGATCAATGAAATCCGAGATTACGGAACTAAAATCCTTTTTAAGAATAAGGACGCACAGCAGAACGCATACGATTGGGAAAGTTTGCAAGACTATCTTCCACCAAATCAGGAGTTAATGGAAGACGGGATTGCGGCTGTCCGAAATATACTCGGTAGGTATAATCGCTTACCCAAAAATGGAGGTTAGATGATGTCTGAAATCAAATCTGTCCTACTCTGGGAAAACCAACGGCGTTATATTCGCGAGGCGATCGACGCTGGTACGCTTAAAGGCGCGATCATCCCCACGGGTAGCACAGAGCAACACAACGAACATTTGGCGATGTACCACGATACGCAAAGTGCAGTCTATGTCTCCAAATTAGCAGCTGAAAAGTTATTTCCACAGGTAATCGTCACAACGCCTTTGGCGATTGGCGTATCCGAACACTGGATGGATCACAAAGGCACGCTCACACTTCGCGCTGAGGTCTTCGGCGAGGTGTTATATGATGTCGCCGATAGCATGCGTCGGCATGGAATCGACAACATCCTGATTGTCAACGGGCATGCGGGCAACGCAGGTCCCGTGCATGAGCGGTTGGATGGCTACCGAGAGAAACTTGGTATCAACATCGCATTCCACTCCTATTGGGAGGCGTACACCCCAGAGTTAGTGCAAGACCAGATGGAATCCGGTGTTTGTCCTGGACACGCAGCAGAGTTTGAGACAGCGTTTGCACTCGCTGCCTTCGCGGAAAACGTTGATTGGAACGGCGTGGATTATGACAGCGCGAAACTCACAATCTCCAATGAGGGACAAGCGAAATCCGATCGCGAATACCACCACCAAGCGAAATTGGCAACAGCAGAAAAGGGGCAAGTGATGATTGATGTCGCTGTGGACTGGGTCGCGGAAAAGATGCAGGGGATGCTTTAAGAGTTATCGGTTAGCTACAAAAGGTTCTGTGTCTGTCACAAGAGACACTCGTAGGGACTGGGTTACCCAGCCCCTACGCATTTTACAGTTGTTCTAGTGTCCCTCTAATGCCTTGCGTAATCCGTCGCCTTGCTCACGCCACCAGCTGTAGAGAATGGAAATATCGGTACCGATACAGAAATGTCGTACGCCGATGTCCAGATAACGTTTCGCGTCATCTGCACTTCCGATTTCGGCACGCGGCGGCACCCCCATTTTTACGGCGGTCTTAAACACCTTGTCCTGCGCCTCTCGGATTTCAGGAGCATCGCGCTGACCGACCATCCCGACGCTCATGGAATAGTCTGAACCACCCCACTGGATCATATCAACGCCTTCAACAGATAGCACCGCTTCAAGGTTCTCAACCGTCCCTTTCTTCTCTATCATAATAACGACGACAATATCGCGGAGGGCTTGGACGTATTCCGGGCCGCCACCGTACCCCATGTAGGAGAATCGACGGGTTGCGACACCGTAGCTGCCACCATCTTCTGGTGTATCGGCGCGCGTAATTTTCACACATTCCTTCACATCTTCAACGTTTTGGCAGTCCGCATAAAGCACACTCTGGAAGCCTGAACCGATCGCACGTTGGGCAATAAAACCTCGCGGTTCCTGGTCTACCTTGATCATTGTAGAAATGTTGTGCAGTTCAGCCGCGCGACACAGGTTGTCCAGATCGTGCAGATCAAACGGACCGTATTCGCCTACGAATTCGACGTAGTCGTACAAACCTGTATGTCCAATCGCTTCAACGATGGAGGGCCAAGTGGTATGGATATGTGTGCCGACTGTCGGTTTATCAGCATTGAGTAATTCTCTAAATGTGTTTTTTCGCATAAATTGCTCCTCTATTTTTCAGTATAGGACGTAGCATTCCAGCCTACATTAACATTACCAGAGATTTACACTTTTTTCAACAATTTTTGGATCGAGAGGTTATCAAAAAACAATTGTTTATTGACCCGATTTCTGTTAGACTTATAACATCTGACTCGGATGTATCAATTTATCCAAACCCCCTTCCTTCAAGACACAAATAGAGGTTTCTCATGAAGAACTTAATTACACTCCCCCAAAATTTTGATGACTATTTGACGATTGGAAATTCTGACCTTCGTTTCAGAGAGGCGATCAACGTTGCAGAACGCGTCATCGGTGCAGGTGTAGACATCTATCCAAACATGGATCACGCCGCGATTTTCTGTGACCCACCTCACCTCGTCGCAGACGGTTTGAAACAACTCGGTTATGTCAACGGTTGGGATGCCCGGTGCTATCCGTCGCCTGTTGACGGTTGCGACTATATCAATGTCTCCGCGCAACTGCCCGCAGAGAGTCAGGCACGCAGCAAAGGGTGGTTCGACTATGTTGCAGTTGTGCATCCCGTTGATAAACTTGCACTGCAACACATGCTTGACCAGGGGTACGGGAATCCGTTTATCCATCATCTGACGTGGGGACTTGTACCGCCCGAACGCGCCGGTGATGATGATTTTGAATATGCCAGTTCTGTTGTGCCGTTTATGGTAGAGCAGCGAAAAGTCATCGGCGATGCAATCGGCGATGACCCCGGCACTTTGATTATTGCTTTACCGGAGAATGTTCTCTCACACCCGAAGTTTGAAGAGTCGTTACCGACGTGGCTCGGTAACCTTGACAAAGAAGCGTATCAGGTTGAGTCGATGCAGGGTGGAGGTTTCTTAATTCAGTTCTTCGTGCTAACGGGTGGCAGGATTGAGGTCGCCTTGCGTGTAGACACAACGCAGACCTTTAACCCGAAAAGCGTCCACAAGATTTCAGAAGACGAAATCAGTGCCGTGCAGGGAAAATAGTCGGATTTGTCCTTCTTTATTGCGAATGCTGACGTTGATGCGGTATAATAATATGTATTGACAATCAACTATTTGCTCAATGGAATTGGAGACAATTAACGCCCTTGCTCAGGCGCGTGGGATATCCCATGAAAACTTAATTCGAGAGCGAATTGTAGAACGTATGGATCCAAGTATGATAGCACAAAAGGCGGGCATCATTGTAGGGTAGGAGGTTATCGCCTAATGTCATATAGCAGCTTTACTTTAGAAGAAGTGCTAATAGCGTTCCAACTCGAAATTGTTGAATCTGTAGACATATTTGCTAACATAGCACCAATAGCACCAAGTGCGGAGCTCATAGTGGAATTGGCAAAAAAAGTCCCTGTGGCTGCCGCCGTAAATACAGAGAAAGCACGTTCCGAACTGATTGTCGCCAATATTCTGATTGAACTCCGCGAAAAATTTGAACGGCGCATCAGTCTCTTTTCTGGCATTGATTTTAATGTTGATGCCGAAAATGGATTAGTAGGGGTATGCGATTTCTTAATAAGCCTATCGCCGATGCAATCTCTTTTGCGGGCACCTGTTATCGTACTTGTTGAAGCAAAGAAAGAAGATCCCACACCTGGGCTGGGACAGTGTGTCGCCGAGATGCTCGCCGCACAACGCTTTAATGCTCAAAAAGGTAATGACATTCCTTGCGTTTATGGAGCTGCCACGACAGGGACAGAGTGGAAATTCCTTAAATTGAAAGGAAATCACTTGTCTATTGATATAACAGTCTACCAAATCGCGCAGTGCGACAAAATTCTCGGTATTCTTGCAAGCATGGTGGAGCAAAAAGCGTAAGGAACTTTAGGAGATTTGCTCAATATAGGCAGTTGTAGCATAGACTGTTCGTCTGTGCATATCTATAAACTCGACTATTGTAGAACGTATGGATCCAAGTATGATAGCACAACAGGCGTGAATCATTGTAGGGTAGGAGGTTATTGCCTAATGTCATATAGCAGCTTTACTTTAGATAGCGTGAAAACTGAGTTTCAACTTGAAATTGCTATGCCCACTAACCTCTTTTGTGATATAGCCCCTGTAGCACCGAGTGCACACCTGACAACAGAATTGGAACGCAACGTGCCAGTCGCACTTGCCATTGGGACAGAAAAAGCAAGATCAGAGATGATTGTTGGGGATGTGCTCTTGGAGCTGCGAGAGCACTTCGATCGGCGTATCAGTCTCTTTTCGGGTATTGACTTTAGTGTTGATCCAGAGAAAGGATTAACAGGGGTGTGTGACTTTCTGGTGAGCCTGTCACCCATATCATTTGTTTTAGAAGCCCCTATTATTGTTCTGGTTGAGGCAAAAAAGGATGACGTATTGGAAGGGCTCGGTCAGTGTGTTGCAGAAATGATCGCTGCACAGCAATTTAATGCCCAAAGAGAGAACAGGATCCTGTGCATTTACGGGGTTAGCACGACTGGAGCGGATTGGCGTTTTCTCAAATTAGAGGGGCAGAAACTCCATATTGACACAGAATTTTACGCAATTCACGCGTGCGACAAGATCCTCGGCATTCTTGCAAGCATGGTGGAGCAAAAAGCGTGAGGGGCTTTAGTAGATTTGCTTAATATACTATACTAAAGTTTGGACAATCCCTGTTGCGTGGGGGCTGTGTTTCAAAGGCGTGTCTATTTTTCCGATAGTTTCACACACGCAAGGAAACCTTAGAAAAATCCGCACTCTGTAGGAGTGGTATATCTATAGAAATT
>RKRO01000511.1 GCA_007571355.1 Candidatus Poribacteria bacterium
ATATCAGGCGTGGCTATCTTCGCATAAGCCGTTTCACTGGTTCATAGCGTTCTACGGCATTCTCAAGAAGGGTGGGTTTGATGTCATCATCGGCAATCCGCCCTACCTTGAATTAAGAGAGGTTAATTATCTACCACCTGAGAACCTAGTCACTTCTAAAACCAAAGCGATTCACGCAATGTGCATGGATCGCAGTTTGCAGCTTCTAAGTCAACACGGCTGCATGAGTATGATTGTGCCTTTAGCGTTAGTTTCTACGCAACGTATGCAAATCGTCCAGACCCTTTTGGAAAAAAGTCGTAATGTTTGGTATGCCAACTATGGATGGCGCCCAGCTAAGTTGTTTGATATGGTAAATCTTCTGCTAACTATTTTTATTGCGGTTCCTTCAAAGCAAGGTAAGACCTTTTCTACAAATTGCCAGAAATGGACTTCCGATAGTAGAGATTCACTAATGTACGGCATTGGTTATGCAGAAATACCGCGCGATAGAACAGCTGCCTGGGCACCAAAGTTGGGATCGGAAATTGAAAGTGCCTTACTTCAAAAGTGTATGGGCATTAAAACTGTTTTAGGGTTGTTTATATCACAAAGTAAACATCGGGTATATCACCGTGTAGCAGGTGGATTATATTGGAAAGTATTTACGGATTTCCAACCGGCGTTTAGGGTTAATGGCAAATCAGGAAATTCTACAGCTGCAAGATCGTTTGGTGTTGAAAGTTCCGAAATATTGAAACCTATAGTTGCACTTTTGAGTAGCGATCTATTTTGGTGGTGGTACACGATTACAACAGACTGCCGAAATCTCTCTGCATCTGATATTAAGAATTTTCCGATTCCTAAGCCTGTTCTTTATGATTCTCATCTTGCTGAACTCGGAGAGATGTATTTGGAGGATCTACAACATAATAGTATAATGCAAGTTCGGGTTCAAAAGCGAACCGGACGAACTGAGACGCAGCAGTTCAAGATTCAAAAGTCCAAACACATCATAGACGAGATTGACCGCGTCCTTGCCCAACACTACGGCTTTACAGACGAGGAATTAGACTTCATCATCAACTACGACATCAAATACCGAATGGGGTTGGGAAAATGATACAAGTAGACGACAACGTTTCATTTCCCCCTGCTTGCAGGGGGAACGGAGGGTATAAAAATTAATCAAATTGGGAAAATTGGGAATTTTTTAACAGGCAAAACCCACGCCACCACAAGGTTTACGAGTTCTTTTAAATTACCAATGCATGGTCAATGGGAATTATCGTAACATCCGAAAATAAATGCACACTTGGACGAAGATACCCCCTCGAAGAAACACCGCAGCAAAAACGCCCGTTCCTCACCAGCTTGCTTGGTTGGATGCGGATTGGGCACGAATTGTTGAACCCGCGCCGGTCTGTGTCGGAACCCGGGCCCCGAACTGAGATGATTATTTTCCCATACAGCCAATTGAAAAGTACAACTTGACAAGCGAAACACCTAAATGGTATAATCGTGCTAACGTAATTAAATGGAGGAAAGCCAGATTATTCTTGCTGCTTCCGTGACCAATAACTCATTTTCACGTAATAGCCAGTGGGCAATTCGCTGGCTAAGGAGGAAGTAAAGTGAAAACTACAGTCACAAGGTTAAAACTGTTATGTGTCAGTTTAATAGTGATGAGCCTGATGTTTGTAGGTATCAGTTCTGCTAAAATTGACTTTGGAGATTGCGTCGGCATGTGGCTCTTTGATGAGGGAAATGGGAATAAAGCCAAAGACTCCTCTGGAACAGGCAATGATGGCACGATTGAAGGCGGGGCAAAATGGGTAGATGGCAAGTTCGGCAAGGCTTTGAGTCTTGACGGCTCGGACGATTACGTCGAAATTGCACACGATGATTCTTTAAACGTTGGCGGCGAACACACGATTGCCCTCTGGTTTAAATTAGACAAGCCCCCCGCTGGTGGCATGGGTGTTGTAACCAAAGACGATTGGGCCCCTGGATTTTGGTGGGATGGGGGTGTCATCCGACATCACACGCATGATCCAGCCGCCCAGCTTCACTTTATAGATGCGCCTTGGAGTCCAGATACAGACTGGCATCATATCGCCGTTACCTGGGATGGGGATGGGTTTGGCGTATATCTGGATGCCGATCAGATTGGCGATGGTGTAACGACAGCAAACATAGGAAGAAACCCGTTAACCGACAAACCCTTTTTAATAGGCATCTACCTCGCCACTGGACAACACGGTCAATGGGGCGAGTTTCTCGGGGCAATCATTGACGATGTCGCCATCTTCAGTGTAGCGTTGGACGATAATGATATTGAAACCCTCATGAATGACGGCTTAAAAACAGCAGCGGATATTGAACCTTCAGGTAAACTCACAACGACCTGGGCTGACATTAAAGCCGATTAATCCTAAAGATTGCGTTCGTTGGCAAGACCGAGGGCGGTTCAATACTGGAAACACTCTTGGTCTTGTCGAAAGTCCCACTGAATAGGAGGCGTTTTTATGTCACAATCTGCCCTGAAAGTCCGCCTTGGCAGGCGAGATTTACTATTTCATGCCTACACGTTTGGTAAACAAGAACAGCAAAAGCTAGATCGGGATGGACATTTTGTGTTGCCCGGCGTGCTTACACCGGATGCACAGGAAAACCTGACACGTTCGCTGTCGCGTATTCATGAACTTTCACGCACGTCAACGGAGGGCCATGAGCCGAACCGTTTTTCAGCAGAATATGATAGTTACCTCGAAAGCATCATCGCACATCCACAGATGCTTGAACTCGCCCGAAAGGTGTTGGGTAATAATATCCGATACGATCACTGTGTGAGTCTGAACAGACCGGGGGGTAACGGCGGCATCGGATGGCACAGCCACGGATACGCCGATGACGATCCGAGTTTAGGTTTTGTGCGTATCTTCTTCTATGTCAACGGATTTGAACCTGACGATGGCGGTTTAAAAGCTGTCCCCGGAAGTCATCTCTATCGGGATGCAAGAGTCCATGGACAAACGGACGAGATGCTGCGCCAAGGTTGGCTCGTCGGAAGAAAGCACCCAAAAACAGGGGAACCTCTTGAGGTTGAAGCACTCTCTGCGCCCCCTGGCACCGTCGCGTTGATGTGGACGCACGCCGCACACGCTGTGTCACCCAGAAAACCGGATAGCGATACCCGTTGGTGTGTCGTTTACGCCTATCGCAATCCCGGTAGACCCTCCGGTGCTCGCTGGATTACCCCCGAATTTGAACGAAAACCGATTCCTGGTGCAGAAGGCTTGATGTCTCTTTATTAGCAGTCCGCAATTGGCAATTATACCCCCGACCACCGATACTTGTGAAATAGTCTATGCCACAAAATAAACCACACATTCTCTTCCTCATCAACGATGAACACCGTCCCGATGTCTTACCCATCGAAGGGGACACGGCTATCCGCACACCGACTCTCTCTCGGTTTATGAACGAAGGCATCTACTTCCGCAACGCCTATACGCCTTCACCTATCTGTGTCCCCGCACGACAGAGTTTTCTTTCCGGGCTCTATCCACGCAACTGCGGAAGCCTTAACTTTGGCGATCCGATGCCGACAGATGTACGAACGATTCCAGGGCAACTGGGAAACTACGGATACTATTCCTGCTGCGCCGGAAAAATGCACTTCGTCGGGACAGATGTGATGCACGGCTGGCAGGAACGGGTAGGGCGCGATATTATCGGCAATAACGGCTATCCATATCCCGCTGTTAAAGATGAACACCACGCACAAATTACGCCGGAACCGGGGACCGGTATGAAGCGAAACAAGGTGATCCAAGAAGTCCGAGATGCACAACCCGGCTTAGGGCAATGGATGCTCCACGACCAATACAATGTAGATGGTGCCCTATTGTTCCTTGAGGAGTATTTCGTCAACGCCTCTTACGACCGTCCGAAATCCAATCCGCTCTGTATGGCGGTAAGCCTCATAGCACCCCACTATCCGTATCAGTGCCCGCTTGATCTTTTCAATTACTATATGCCGCGCGTAGAACCGATTGTCGAAGAACCCAATGAACAGTTCGGCTACAGCG
>RKRO01000199.1 GCA_007571355.1 Candidatus Poribacteria bacterium
TTGTAGCACAAACTGTGAGTTTGTGGGGTCTATGACATAAATGAACAATGGACGCTACGTACAGTCCAATATTTATCACACTCACGTTACAATACTATCCGAAAATAGCATAAGTCAAAAGCAAGGAGTCATTATGGCAACACAAAACGCGCGCTCCGCGAAACAGATCGCAGCGCAGCTTTATACTGTCAGAGAATTTACCAAGACCGAAGCGGATATTGCGGCAACAATGAAAAAGGTTCGACAACTCGGATATGAGGCGGTGCAATGCTCCGCACTCGGTCCGATTGAACCGGCAGCACTGAAAAACATCGTTGATGGTGAAGGTATCCGTATCATCGCGACACATACCAGTTATGACCGGATGCGCGATGAACCGCAATCTGTGATTGATGAACATCAATTGTGGGGATGTAAGCACGCCGCCATTGGTGGATTGCCGGGTGAGTACCGGACAACTGAAGGGTATGCAAGGTTTGCAAGAGAAGCCTCCGAAGTCGCAGCCCGACTCGCTGAAGGCGGTTTGACTTTCTCTTATCACAATCACAGTTTCGAGTTGGAACGCTATGACGGACGGACAGGGTTGGAAATTCTGTATGCCGAGAGCGATCCGAAGTATTTTAAGAGCGAATTGGATACCTACTGGATTCAACACGGGGGTGGTGACCCAACGGCGTGGATCCGTCAGTTAAAAGGACGTGCCGACATCATCCATCTCAAGGATATGGCGATGCAAGGTTCCACACAACGTTATGCTGAAGTCGGCGAAGGCAACCTTAATTGGCCAGCCATCTTAGACGCATGTATCTATGCAGGTGTGGAATGGTATATCATTGAGCAAGATACTTGCTATGAACGCGATCCGTTTGAGAGTTTAGGGATCAGCCTGAGAAACTTGAAAGAGATGGGTTTCGAATAGGTCCTGTTAGCGATTGCGGGCGAGGGGGCCCCCTCGCCCTATACACGCTAAGGGGCAAGGTATAGCGGATTCACCGGCGTGTCCTGTACAGACTGAGCTGTTTCGGTGATACAAAACGATTTCGTCTTCCAAGAAATCAGGGTTACAAACCCTTCCGACAAGGCAATTGCGTGATAGCCAATTTTTATTTGACTTTTGTTGGGAGTTATGATACAATATAAATGGACTATTTTGTTGATAACGGGGCGTGGCGCAGCCCGGAAGCGCGCTTGAATGGGGTTCAAGAGGTCGCTGGTTCGAATCCAGTCGCCCCGATTTCTAATATGCAATCCGGTTTGCCAGTGTTGCGACGATAAACCGCGAGCAGTGGCAAAGAAAGGAGGGGTTGTTGTAGTGAACAAATCGTGCATTAACGTTGGTATCTTAGGTTGGGGCACCGTCGGCACCGGTGTTTCCAAAATTTTATTAAACCAGAATGCCCTTATTGCTAAAAATAGTGGCGTTGTGTTATCCGTAAAGAAAATCGTCAAACGGACGCTACCGGCGACGCGGGAAGGTGTTGAACTCCCCATGGATTGCCTCACAACGGATCCGACAGCGGTTGTTGACAATCCGGATATCGATATTGTTGTTGAACTCATCGGCGGTGTCTCAGAGGCACGGACACTTATCAGCCGTGCGCTCCGAAACGGCAAGCACGTCGTCACAGCGAATAAAGCCCTCCTCGCCGAGCACGGTGCTGAATTGTTCCAACTCGCTTCCGAGTATCGTGTAAGCCTTAATTTTGAGGCGAGCACCGCGGGGGGAATCCCGATCATCAAGACCCTGCAGGAGAGTTTTGCCGGAAACCAGATCCACTCGCTCTACGGCATTGTGAACGGGACATGTAACTACATTTTGACCGAGATGCATGAACACAGTGCCGATTTCTCAGATGTGCTGAAAGCAGCACAGGATATGGGATATGCCGAAGCCGACCCGACACTCGACGTTGAAGGTATTGATGCCGCACAGAAACTGATCCTTCTGATCGCCCTTGCCTATCGCAGCAATATTTCCTTATCACAATTCTATGTTGAAGGTATTACGGACATCACGCAAAAGGAGATTCAATACGCGCGCGAACTCGGTTATGTGATTAAGTTGCTCGCTATTGCAAAACTCAGTACAGACAACCGGGTAGAGGCACGCGTGCATCCGACGCTTGTGCCGGAACGGAGCCTGTTAGCAAATGTCGGCGGTGCATTTAATGCGGTCTGTGTCATCGGAGATGCCGTCGGGCCGACGCTCTTTTATGGACAGGGTGCCGGTGAGATGCCGACAGCGAGTGCAGTCGTTGCAGACATTATTGATGCTGCGAAATCCGTGCAGCAAGGCGGGCGGGCCTCAATTTCGAGCGCATGGCTTGCAGGTTCACAATCGGAAGTTGATGTTTCACCTATTGACGCTATAGAGACGCGCTACTACCTCCGTTTCGTGGTCGCTGACCGTCCTGGGGTCCTCGCGAAAATTGGGACGATCTTAGGGAATTGGCAGATTAGTATTGCCTCTGTTATCCAAAAGGATCCGCATGGTATGGAGACTGTATCGCTTGTTATGCTGACGCATAGTGCGCAGGAAAAGAACATGAAAGCCGCACTGACAGAAATCCATACACTTGAAGCCGTGAAAGGGGAAACGAAACTTATTCGGATTGAAGAAGTTGACTTTTAATGTGTCCTTAGCGTTTGGGTATGACTACGTATTATCGGTTTAGCCTTGTACAGCAGGGAAAATCTGAAGACTGACTGACAGATTTGAGGTGCGAATTGAAGATGAAAGAAGATGTCAGAGATACGTTAGTGTTCGATATGAAGGACCTTCGACACGAGGACTTCAAAACGTTTGAAGCACGTGTGTCACCTGCATCCCTCGGTTTGAACTACGAAGAGGTAGAATTCATTAAACCGGTGTCATGTGCAGTCCAACTCTTTCGTCAAGGTAACGACAATGTTTATGTAGCAGCTGATATTGAGACGAAGATGTCGGTGGAATGCCGACGTTGTATTCATCCATTTGAGGCAAACATAACGACAACGTTTGCATTGTTATTTGCTGTAGGGAACGAAACGTTGAGGCAGAAGGAAGCGGATGAGCACTATTACGACGGCGAGACCTTAGATATTTCAGAGAATGTTCGACAAGGACTGATCCTTGAAATACCGGCGTGGCCCCTCTGCTCTGAAATGTGTAAAGGCCTCTGTACGGAATGTGGCGCGGAACTTAATCATGAGGCATGTTCTTGTGCAACTCCCGACGAGCCAGCCGTCGCTGCTGCTAATCCGTTTTCGGTTTTGTCAAAGATGCTGGAAAATAACTGAAACGAAACATAACTACTATAGAGTGTGGGATTAAATGTTAGATCATGCCCCTCAAGACGACAAAGATTTTTAAGGAGATGAACCATGGCGCATCCAAAACGGAAAACATCAAAATCAAAAAAAAGAATGCGACGGAGCCATCATGCGCTCTACGACAAAGCGACAAGTGTCTGTTCATATTGCGGCGAGACCATCGTTTCTCATCGTGTCTGCTCTGAGTGTGGACATTACAACGGACGCCCTGTGTTAACAAAATCCACCGACGAGGCGTAGGTAAGGTGTCGGTTCTGAGGGCCGGCATAGATTTTCAGAAAGTTTTCGCTTGCTGTTAAGTATCGTCTAACGCCACAGACTTCAAGAGAGGGATAATGACGCAACTTCGACACGCAACCATCACGGGGACAGGTGCTTACGTCCCTGATCGGGTTGTCACCAATTTTGACCTTGAAAAATTAGTGGATACGAGTGACGAATGGATTCGTCAACGCACGGGTATTACAGAGCGACGTATCGCTGAAAACGATGTCGCTACTTCTGATCTCTGTGTACATGCTGCACGATGGGCCATCAAAAATGCCCACATCGATCCACTTGATATTGAGATGATTCTCGTTGCTACAGTTACACCGGACACGTTTTTCCCCTCAACAGCATGCTATGTTCAAAAAGGTATCGGGGCAAAGAACGCCGCTGCAATGGATCTATCCGCCGCATGCGCTGGGTTTCTGTATGGGCTGGATTTAGCTGACGGCATGATCAAATCTGGACGCTACAACAC
>RKRO01000575.1 GCA_007571355.1 Candidatus Poribacteria bacterium
TGTTACGATAAATGGGTTTTCATCTGTTTTTCTCCGTTAGTGGAGTATACCGTCTTCTTTCAACTTTTCGTTGAGATATTCTTGTGTACGGTCCCCCTTTGTTGAATTGCATGCATGACAAAGGAGTTGAAGGTTTTCAATGTGATCCGTCCCATTTTTAGATTGTGGTATAATGTGGTCTATGGTGAGGTTGCGGAAACGAAAGAACTCTTGACATCCATTACATCTACCCTCTTGCTTGCCGAAGAGTTTGTGTTTGTGGGCATGTGCTTTGGGCAGTTTTAATTGGCTGATGGTATCACTTTCTAAGTCAGTTCTAACAGGTGCCTCTGTCTGGATAATAATATCTTCAAGTGGATTCCATAGGTCTGTCTGTTTATCTACTTGCTCTTGTAGACGGAGTTTGGTGATGACTTCTGCTGAGGCGGAAATATCGATACCAATCCATTGCCTGTTAAGTTTCTCTGCCGCAACACAAGCAGTGGCACACCCACAGAATGGATCTAATATAACATCGCCTTCGTTGCTACTTGCTTTGATAATAGGTTCTAAGAGTTTGAGCGGTTTCTGGGTGGGCCAGCCAGTACGTTCTTTCGCAGTCGGTGCAATAACGCCGATATTCCATACATCCCTCATCGGGGCGCCCGGTGAATCTTCGCCTGTCTTGCGTCCGCGAACCCGCTTACCTTCCTTATTGAAAACGTTTTTGATTTTCTTTCCACCATCTGATTTTAATGTTGATTCTGCTAACGGTTCATAGAGTTGGTTCCAAGTGGTAGTTGTGTCTTTAGCATAACGTAGGATAACATCGTGCATCCTTTGAAAATTGGGTTGTTTCGCTGGCCAACGACGATATGCCCATATAATTTCATTCCTGAACATCTTTTCCCCGAAGAGGGAGTCCATTACAAGTTTGAGATAGTGACTGGCAGTCGGATCGCAATGTAGATAGATACTACCTGTGGATTTGAGAATGCGTTTCATTTCGAAGAGGCGAATTGCCATCGCGGTAAGGTAGTTTTTCATTGTATAGTCATAGAAAGTCTCTGCAGCTTGAATGACTTGGTAGAGTTCTTCGTGTTGCTCTGCGATTTCACCGTGCCACTCTTTCTTGATGTCTTCGTCGCGCCAAATATCTTTGAATTGGGCTCCCTCGGCGGGTGACCCGATGGGTGCTTGGTGTTTTTTACCGGATTTGAAAGGCGGATCTAAATAGATGAGATCTATGCAATTTGAGTTGATACCGCGAAGGATGTCAAGATTATCAGCGATGTAGAGGGTCCTGTTTTGTACGTTCATTTATTTTTCTCTCTCCGGGGAGTGTGTAACGAGGTCCCTCTGATTCCCCCCTGATAAGGGGGGGTAGGGGGGTTGTCTTCCGAAAAGTGCTCATTTATTTTTAGATTTTACGATATAACGAAAGTCTAACTTATTTACTCCATGTTGTCAAGAAAAATACTATCAGTATTTCGTTTTTCTATAGGAAGGGACTCCGATTCCCGACCCATCCGCGCGATAAGAAAACGAAGTGCCCCTGGCAAAACGCTAAAATCCTTGACTTGAAAATTCTTTTTCTGATAAAATACCTAAATAAAAGGGGGAATTACCATGTGTATCATGAATACGAAATTTTTCTCGAATGTCACGCGATTCTCTATTGTACTCGCTGTTTCGCTTTTGATCGGCGGTGGATTTGCCGATGCAGCCGTAGATAAGCATACCGTCGCGGTCTGGCTCTTTGAGGAAGGTAACGGAAAGATTGTGAAAGACGCGTCGGGGAATGGACACGATGGCAACTTCAAAGGGAGCCCGAAGTGGGTGAAGGCAAAATTCGGAACCGGATTAGAATTCCCCGGCGATGCTGGTGGTTATGTCGTCGTCGATTCTACCAAAAAACTGGAGTTGGAAACGCTCACTATTGAGTTGTGGGCTAAGGTGGCAGAGAATACTGGTAAATGGCAGGGCATGGTCTGCAAACAGCAAGCCGGGTGCACTAACCGAAATTACGGTATCTGGGTGCATGTAGACAAGAGCGTTTTCCATGCACAGATCGGCGCAAATGGTGCCTGTGCATTCAGTATAGATGGCACAAGCGACATTACCGACAACAAATGGCATCATCTCGCCTTTACGTACGATGGCAAGATGGGGAAACTTTACGTTGATGGTGAATTGGAGACCGAGGCACCCAACGCTCAGACCTTTCAGAGCAATGACCCCATTACGATTGGCGTGCCGAACCTTGATAACGCCAATGGGTTAAAAGGTATCATTGATGAGATACGCCTCTCTAACGTCGCGCGCACCGAAGCCGAAATTCAAGAGGCGATGGATGTCGGGTTAGCGCAAATCCTCAGCGTTGAACCCGGCGGAAAACTCACAACACGTTGGGGCTACATCAAACAGGCACAATAAATCAGAACTTACGCAAACCCCATCGCAGGCGCGGTTTCAAACCCCGCCTGCTATGCACATTACGTGGGATTTGAAGAAAAAAAACGCGTAAGTCACGTCTAAAATAGGGAGAACAATTTGAGAAGATTAACTTTTGTGTGTTTGCTACTTTTTTGCTTCACCACATCCGTATTCGGACAAGGACTCCCAAGGACAGTCCCGGAAAAAGTCGGTGTTTCGGCTGAACGTCTTGAACGTATCCGGCCTGTGATGCAGGATTACGTTGATAAAGGGCACCTCCCCGGCTTCCTAACGGTTGTGGCGAGACGCGGGAAAATTGTTCATTTTGAAACCATCGGCATGCGGGATGTTGAAAATAACAAACCCGTTGAGCCGGACACAATATTCCGTATCTACTCCATGTCAAAACCGATCACCAGTGTCGCGGTGATGATGCTCTACGAGGAAGGGCATTTTCAACTCGGCACGCCAGTCTCCAGATTTATCCCTGAATTTAAAAACATGAAGGTCTACAACGCGGATCAAACCGAAATATTAGATGCGAAGAAGCCGATTACAATCAAGCATCTTCTCATGCATACCGCGGGGTTAACTTACGGTTGGGGCAATAAACCAGTTGATGAACGCTATAAAGCGGCGAACATTTTTGAACGCGGTACGACATTAGCAGCCATGGTGAAAAAACTCGGCGATATCCCGCTCGTTCACGAACCGGGCGAAAGGTGGACCTATGGAGTCTCCGTTGATGTGCTTGGCTATCTCGTGGAAGTCGTATCTGGTATGCCGTTTGAAGAGTTCCTTCAAACCCGTCTCTTTAAACCGCTGGGTATGGTGGACACTGCATTTTCAGTGCCGCCGGAGAAGGTGAGCAGGTTTGCAGCACTGTATCGGCATAACAGAAGCGAAGCGGTGATGAAACGCGTAGGAGCAGATGCACCGCTTGCTAACGATGAGGTCAGTTTTTTCCCATCGGGCGGTGGTGGACTCGTCTCAACCGCTGCGGATTACATGCGCTTTTCCCAGATGTTGCTCAACGGGGGTGAACTCGACGGAGTCCGTATATTGGGCAAGAAAACCGTGGAACTGATGCGCTACCCGCATCACGATGAGTGGTTTGGACTCGGTTTTAGGGTCGTTACGCATAAAAACCCGCCTGATATTCTGAATTCTGTCGGCAATTTCAGTTGGGGCGGTGCGGCTGCTACCACCTTCTGGATTGATCCGCAAGAGGAATTGATCGGCTTGCTTATGACGCAACTCCTCAATAACCCGCACCCTTTCCAACAACAATTTAAAGTCCTAACTTATCAAGCATTAACTGAGTAATAGGAGACCTTAATGACAGTATATGGCGGATTACCGCGAGCTGTGCCTGAAGATGTCGGCATGTCAACTTCGCGGTTGGAACGCATCGCACCGGTTATGCAAGGCTGGGTTGATGCTGGAAAAATCCCGTGTGCATTAACGATGATCGCGCGTGAAGGCAGACTCGTCCATTTTGAAAAGTTCGGTACGCAAGATGTCGCGACTGCGAAACCCGTCGGGTTTGATACCATCTTTCGCATCTACTCGATGACGAAGCCGATTACCAGCATCGCGGTGATGATGCTCTACGAGGAAGGGCATTTTCAACTCGGCACGCCGGTATCCGAATTTATGCCTGCTTTCGAAGATATGCAAGTCTATACGGAAAACGGTGAGGCTATTGTTGATGCGGAACGCGAGTTGACAGTAAAACATCTGCTCACACATACCTCTGGGCTTATCTACGGCGGGGATTGGGAGCATCCGATTAATGAGCGGTATAATGAAGCGGACTTCTACGGCGGTGACCTTGCACACATGGCGCGGGAACTCGGCAGTATTCCGCTCCTTCACCACCCAGGTGCCGCGTGGAATTATGGCATGTCTACCGACGTACTGGGTTATCTTGTAGAAGTTGTATCCGGTATGCCGTTTGAGGAATTTTTAAAAACGCGTATCTTTAACCCGTTAGGTATGCCTGACACCGCTTTCTCGGTGCCGGACGAAAAGGCGGATCGCTACGCAACGTTGTACGAACCCTCAGCAGACGGTGGGATCCAGGTGATTGAAAGAGGCCCCGTTTCCAGCGGACCATTGAGTTTCCATCATTCTGGTGGTGCCGGATTACAATCGACCGCTGCAGATTATCTCCGCTTCTGTCAGATGTTGCTCAACGATGGTGAACTTGATGGCGTGCGGCTCCTGGGAAGGAAAACCGTTGAGCTCATCCGAATGAATCATATTTCTGACGATTGGCAGCCGCTTGAGAGAACGGGCTGTGGGTTTGGACTCGGATTCGCGGTCGTCACCAACGTTGCCGATACCAATAGCCTTGGTTCTGAAGGGACTTACAGTTGGGGTGGCCTCGCAAGCACGACATTTTGGATTGATCCTGTGGAAGATTTAATCGGTATCCTAATGACACAGTTGATCGGCGATTCCCCGTTCCATGCCCAATTCCGTGTCCTCGCCTATCAGTCAATTACGGATTAGACATGACTTATCTTACGATAATTGAGGATCGCAAGCCCATAATGAAATGGAGGGCGGCTATACCGGGTGGAACGTCATATCCCGAACCTGCCTCACCGAGCCGCAAGGAAAGTTAAAAACATGAAAATCGCAGTTGTAACGGGTGAACACGGATTTCAAGAAAAACAGTTTGACGCAGTTTTTGAAAGTATGGAAGGCGTTCAATTTGTCCGCGAAGATCTCGACGACTTTGTAGACGATCCGAACCAACAAGATTACGCTACTGTCGTTTTTTACAATTTTCATCGTCCTTATCCCACGGATCCACAAGCCCGTGCAATCCTCGGATTGACAGCACGCGGGCAAGGCATCGTGATTCTGCATCATGCGATCCTCGCGTTTCCAGAATGGGATGCCTATTCTGAAATATGTGGGGTTGACGATCGAGGCGAATTCGGATACTATCCACGCCAAACGCTAAACGTGCAAATCGCTGATGCGACGCATCCGATTACCGAAGGACTTGCCGATTGGGAGATGGGTGACGAAACGTATACCATGAAATCCGCTGGCGATGATAGCGCAATTCTATTGACAGTTGATCACCCGAACAGCATGGATGTCCTCGGTTGGGCGCGTGAATATGGGCAATCCCGTGTCTTTTGCCTCCAGAGCGGACACGACGATGTCACCTTTTCTAATCCGAACTTTCGGGAGGTCCTGCGGCGCAGCATTTACTGGTGTGCTAAACCATAATAAAGGATAGACAATGGAAACCCATATTTTTTCTCGTCAATCTAAGCGGACTTGGATACACGCACTCCGCCTTGGCCTGGGTACGTGTTGTGTTTGGGTGTTATTTTCAACGATATTCGTAAATGCAGATAAGAGGGAAACGATGGCGCAGACATCATACGCAGTGGCGGCAAAGACGATTGAAGGTTTTCAAGTTTACTCTATACAGCAAACTAACAAGGCGGTTGCAGAGATCGTGCCTGCACTCGGAAATAACTGCTATGTTTTCAAGGTGGCGGTTGGGGACACCTGGCTGAATCTAATAGACACCCCGCCCGATCTTGCCACATTAGAAGAACGCCCGACCGCTTACGGCAACCCGATTTTGTTCCCGTTTCCGAACCGAATCCGGAACGGGGCTTGGCAATTTGAAGGCAAAACCTATCAGTTTGACAAAGCACCCGAATCACCAACGACAATCCACGGACTGTTGTTGAATCAACCCTATCAAGTTGAAAGTCACACCGCCGATGAAAACGGTGCCACGTTGGTCTGTTCCCTTAACGCTCAAGATTTTCCGGAAATCACTCGCCAATATCCGTTCCCTTTTAAAATTGAGATTACCTATACCCTCAAAGATGCCGTGTTAACCATGGGGGTTTCCATCAAAAATACCGGCAATCAGAATATGCCAATGGGCTTCGGTATCCACCCCTATTTTAGCGTAGGCCTCGGTACCGAAGCAGATGCAGCGGAGGCTGTTATTACTGTCCCGGCGGCTCAGTATTGGGAACTTGATGAAGTCCTTGTGCCAACAGGGAAGCAGCACAATGTTAGCGGCACGCTTGACTTACGAAATGGGCAACCCTTCGCGAAACTGAAACTTGACCATGTCTTCACGGACGTTCAATTGGTTAACGGTGTGAGTCGCTGTGTCATTGAGAATAAGGAGACCGGATACGGTATGGTGATGGAATCAGATGCACAGTTCCGGGAGTTGGTGGTCTACACACCGCCGGGTAGAGATGCGATCTGTTTTGAACCTTACACCTGTCCGACAGACGCTATCAACCTTGAGGCGCGCGGAATTCCAGCAGGTGTGATTGTGCTTGCACCTGACGAAACCTTTTCTGGAACCGTCCGCTTTAGGCGAAAGTCGTAGGCAGCCGCCGCTCGGTTTCCGCTCACAGGCTTCCGTTATGAAAATTATTTTCGCATTGCTTTTCCCATTATTTCTCCTAATTGCTGTACAACCGTGTAGAGCGATCCGCGAAGGCACAGCGACTGCTGACATCTTTATTAAACGCTACGCGCGGTCCGGTGACTTCGGGAAACTTGCCCTCTGGCACGAAGCCGCCGCAGCATGCCTCAAACGCATTTCTGTTCCCATGAACACGATCGCACACGACTACTACATCCGGCGCGGATACAAGCAATGGGTGGCACGCGCAAAAAAAGAGGCGCGTGAGATTCAGGAGCAGTATAAACACCACCGCAAGCAGGCGAAAGTTGCTTGGCAGAAATTTGTGAGGGGAGAGGGTAACCTCGATGCTTTTGCAGTGCTGAATGCTGAACGTGAAAATATCGCAAAATTTATGGCGATATGGTTGCCGCGCTATCCAGATCGGTTTTACGAGTTCGGGATCTATCCGACATTTTTCAGGAAACAACGAGAAATAGCGGAACAGCAAGGCGATTATGTAAAGGCGCTCCAGTTTGAAGCCGATGCTGCAGAGATGTGCGCAACACAATATGAAAAGATTCCGATTGCCTATGGATTTGAAGGTTATCAGAAACACCGAGACGCGTATCGACGCCATGCTGCACTGCTTCGGAGGCTCACCCAGCAAAATCTGAAAGCGTTGCCCACAGCAGCGGATAAAGGCAAAGCGGTAATAAGTTCGCTTGAAACCGGAAGGTTTTATTTTCCCAAAAAAAGAGACGCTGTACTTCGCATTGCAAAATCGGATGCGCGTGTCAAAGCCGCTTTAGGTGATCACATCGGGGTTCACGCATATCCATCCTTTCAAGGGTTCGCGTGGGTCGTCAGTTTTTCTAATCACAGCCGCGGGAATATCGTGACCGTAATCGTTGACGAAAAGACAGCAAAGGTGTTGGATGTATTTTATCGTAAAGCCTATAATTATTGAAACCCATCCTATAGAAGCGATGTCCCTCTGCTTCCCCCCTGATAAGGGGGGTTAGGGGGGTTGTGTTCCTAAGAGTGTGCATTTATTTTTAGATTTTACGATATTGAAACCCATCCTATAGAAGCGATGTCCCTCTGCTTCCCCCCTGATAAGGGTGGGGTTTTTGCAAACGCTAAAATCCAATGCGAAGAAAGTGTTTCTTCAAGGGGGGTTGTGTTCCTAAGAGTGCGCATTTATTTTTAGATTTTACGATAACGTAAGTTTGATTGGTAATTATTATGAAATGCTCTAAGATTTTGCCAATAGGCATCTTACTTCTAATTATAATCTGCGCCGAATTCCTGCGGATTAAAGCAGAGGATTCGCCTTTGGCGGATATCCATTCACATATCACTCCGGGCGAACTGCTCATCCGTTTGACACCAGAAGCAGCAGCGGATCTTGAGCAGTCGCCTGTGAACGCGCCCATCTCCATTCTGCACACAAAACACAAGGTAGAATCGCTGCACCTGCTATTTCCATATCTCGCGCGACCATCGCTCCATCCGAATCTGAAGCGTATCTACCTGTTACGATTTTCTCCGGATGCCTCCCTTGAAGCACTCAAAGCAGCATACCAACAGAACCCGCTCGTTGAAGCGGTCGAGTATAACTACCTCCGCCCTACACTTGCAGATACGATCATTCCGAACGATCCACAATACTCGGAACAGTGGAATCTACCGCTCGTGCGGTTGCCACAGGCGTGGGCACTCGAAAAAGGTAACCGGAATGTCGTTATCGCTATCATCGACTCCGGCATCGATTACAAGCATGAAGATTTGGCACCCAAAGCGTGGCGAAATCCTGGCGAAATCCCAGAAAATGGGCTCGACGACGATGGCAATGGTTACATTGATGATGTCTATGGGTGGGATTTTACCGATGCCCCAAACCTACAAGCAGAAGGCGATTATCTCGAAGGCGATAACGAACCGATTGATGAAAGCGGGCACGGCACGCACGTCGCTGGCATTGCGGGCGCCATGCCAGATAACGGGATCGGAATCGCTGGGGTCGCGTGGGGATGCCCCCTCATGGCAATACGTGCCGGGCTCTCGCTCGGTGGAAGCTCCCGCATGCAAGACGATGACTCCGCTTCAGCCATCGTCTACGCCGCTGACAACGGTGCAAGCATCGTCAACATGAGTTGGGGCAGTGAACGCCGCTCCTTCGTTATTCAAGACGCAATTGATTACGCTTATGCGAGGGGTGTGGTCTTGGTCGCGGCTGCTGGTAATTCCCAAAAACCGGAGGCAATTTTCCCCGCTGCCTACCGCAAAGTTATCGCTGTCGCATCTACCGAGCAGAATCAGCAGCGGTTTTATCAATCTAACTTCGGTGCCGCTATAGACATCGGTGCTCCGGGCAACGTGATTCTCAGCACACAGATTGATAACCGGTACCGGCTTCTCACTGGCACCTCCATGGCATCGCCTCACGTCGCGGGTGTCGCGGCACTCCTGCTTGCAAAACGGCCGACACTCACACATGAAGAAATTCGGCATATCCTGATTAATACTGCCGATCCTGTCCACCGAGAGGATAGTGATGAATTAGACGAAAGATTCGTCGGGGCAGGTACTGTCAACGCCGAGCGCGCGCTACTCGCAAGTGGAGCATTACAAGCACGCATCCTTGCACCTGAAACCAATAGCGGGGGTTCAGATGCCATTACAATCGTCGGGACCGCAGGCGGCTATAAGTTTCGCTCTTGGCACCTCAGTTACGGTCCATCGACAGTTCCCACCGAATTTACACCCTTCACGCAGCCCGCAAATACACAAAAAATCGGTGAAACGTTGGCTGTTTGGAATACAACAACCGTTCCAGAAGGGATCTATACCGTTCGACTCACAGTCACTGCCACGGATGGACACCAAACACACGATCAGGTCGTCTTGAGCGTAGACCGGACACCCCCGCAAGTTATCTCCCTTACTGCAACGGAAACGCTTTATGGTGGGCGGAGTCTTACACTTTTCACTTGGGCGACGGATGATGTCACGCGGAATACGCTCTATTACCGACGCGCGGGGAGCCTCGCCCCCTTTGCGCCTTTTCGCACAACAGATCTCGGCGTAGCGCATTCCCTCTCCTTAGGTTTTGATACCGGAACCTACCAATTTTTCGTGGAATCGGAGAATATGACGCACCTCAAGACGCGAGCGGACAACGGCGGCGCGTTGTATACAATTGATGTCGTTGGTGGACATATCTCTCCGAGTGGGTTCACTGAAACATCTCTTGATATTCCGTCACTGCAGATCGCAAGTGTAACTGCTGACTTTGACGGCGATGGCCAACCTGAAATGGTCGGCAGCCCGTTGTCATCAGATGCTGTTACCGACAAGTTACAGGCTGCTATCCTTGCAATCTATGAACGCCTGCCAAGCGGTAGATACGAATTAGTGCATACCGTTGAGAGCGTCGAAAATCTCTCTAATCTGGAAGGGGTCACCCCATGGGCGGTAGATGACACGGATAGTGACGGTCGGCTTGAAGTACTTGCGACGGATGATGAGCGGACTTTTCTTATGGAAAGTCGCACGCCGCAAGGCTACCCAGACCAAATTATCTGGGAGACACCCTTCCTCTCTGGCGGTACCATCGCTGATCTCAATAGAGATGGACAGAAAGAAATTATCGGCGCAGATAACAATAACGATCGACTCCTGATTTTTGCGTACGACGCTGCCACGAACACCCTTGTCGAAAAAGCAGCGTTAGTCAATGAAACCCTCGGCTCTAACGTATTCGCACAACGTTTTGCGATTGACGATTTTGATAAGGATGGAAATACAGAATTGGTGGCGGGGGACAGTGAAGGCGATCTTTTCATTTATGAGGCCGCTGCTACCCATACCTTCCAACTTGAATGGCAAACACAACTCCCACTGAAAAATATTACCCAATTTGCTTCGGGGGATCTCACGGGAGATGGCCGCTCGGAGTTTGTCGTTGGCGGCTTACTTTCCCTACCGGATAACCCCTCCGGGCCTCTGCTTTGGAAATTTTTTGTCTTTACGCATACCCCCCGCGGCTACGCGCTACTGACAGAAGGGGAACGAGAGGCAACTATCGCCATCGCACCGCATCGGCGGAATGCGAACAGTCTTGCTGTTGCGGATGTGGATCGCGATGGTGTTAACAACCTGATCATTGTCGCGTATCCTAATCTTTATGTGACAGCGTGGGACGGTACAGCATTGAGACCGTTGTGGCACCGAAGGGTAGCGTCAACCCCCGCACTCTTCACCGCTGAACTTAACCAAAATGGGTTTGATGAATTTTACGTGAACCTTGAAGACAGTGTTTTCCGTTTAGAGTCCATGCTTGCAACGGATCCAGATGGCGTTGACCGCCTCACACCGTGGAATGTTGAGGCGAGACCCTTAACGGAGAAAGCCGTACAGGTTACTTGGGACGCTCAGCAGAACGCCGAAACAACAGCACACTCGGGATTAACGTATCTCTTTACTGTCTATCGTGCGCAAGGTGCGAAGGCAGAGGTGCCTGCGCATAGGACGTTTGAGAAAGTCGCGGAAAACCTAACCGTCACAAGATTTTTGGATAGGCGTGTGACAACGGATAATACCTACTGGTACACGGTCACCGCGAAGCGGATTAACGAAGCCGAAACACAGCGCGCTGAACCGGTTGCCGCCACCCCCCGGGAGCCGCCCCAACTCATTCGCGCGACCTATCATCGACCTGGACAGGAAGATGACACGACGCGCCTTGAGTTTCAGACGAATACATCTATCGAGGTTTTCGCGCGAAGTCCGATCTCCAGAAATGTCTGGGTGATTGTTACGTATGACCGCCGCATGAATCTCGGCATCGCCGACGAGGGACGATATATCCTGCGCGAAAGGCAGCGGATTGACGGTGTAAATCCGGTGTCTGCGATCCGCGACCGGATGGGGAGACGCGCCCTTCTCGCTTTTGATGCAGAGCGTCTGAGTGAACGCTTCGGGCAACCCCTTACGGCTACAACCGCCAAGTACGAGATTAGCGTATCCAACGTGGCGGATATTGATGAAAACCCGATCCGCGCCGCGACGCAACCCCTTGAAATACCGGAAGCGGTCACGGAACCAGCGATAGCGGATTTGGCGCAAGTCCGCGTCTATCCAAATCCGGTACGCCCCAACCGAACCGATAAGGGGGCTATCACTTTTGATAGATTGCCCGTTGGGGCGCGCATCCAACTCTTTACTGCAAAAGGCGAGCTGCTGGAAACATTAGACGTAACCGAGCAGGATCACAGCCAAAAGAAATGGTGGCTGACAAGCAATAACACCGCAGATGTAGCCACCGGTATCTATATTTATGTGCTTGAATTTGAGGCAGAAAAAAAGATAGGAAAAATCGCAGTGATTAAATAGTTGTTGGTTATTGGTTGTTGGGTAAGAGGTTTATTGTCGCAATGACCAAGTCTGGCACTGCTACAATGTGTTAACCGAAAACCGAAGGGCGCAGCCTATATCGACAACCATTTAGGAGTCAGTATGCAGGATTTCAAGAATTTGCAGGTATGGGAAAAATCTCATGATTTAACGTTGAAGATATATGGGGTAACGTCCCAATTCCCTCGTGAAGAAATATATGGACTGACAAGCCAAATTCGTCGAGCGTGTGCGTCTATACCGACAAACATCGCTGAAGGCTGCGGAAGGGAAAGCTCTGCTGACTTCGCGCGTTTCCTTCAGATAGCAATCGGATCCGCAAGTGAAACCGAGTATCTCATTCTTCTCGCTCATGATCTCGAATATCTCACTGTAGATCAACATGCTGAATTAATGGATACAACTATTCGCGTAAAAAAAATGTTAACCGCTCTCATAAAAAAAGTCAGAATGAATAGTAGATCTGTACCGACAACCGATAACCGATAACCGACGACCATTAACCTATGAACAATTTTATTCTTATTGCAAACCCAATTTCCGGCAAAGGACAGGCAAAAAATGTTGCTGAGCAGGGCTACGCTGCCCTGACTGAATCTGGAAAGCAGGGACAATTGATGTTAACCTCTGCATCCGGGGATGCGAAACGTTTCGCAGAAACAGCTGTTGCGGATGGCACTCGGTTCATAGTTGCTTGTGGCGGGGATGGCACAATCCACGAAGTCGTCAACGGCATCGCGACAGTCCCGGATGTGACCCTCGGTGTCCTTCCGTGCGGACGCGGCAACGATTTTGCGGCAGCAGTCGGTGTACCACTGAAACCCGAAGCCGCAATTGCAACCCTCTTATCCGGCACGCCTATCCGTGTAGACTTAGGGTGTTGCTATAATAGCCGTCAGCCGTCGGTTCCCATCAGCCATCAGCAAAAGCCGCTTTCAACAGAATCTGCAGCCCGAAATGAAATGGAGGGCGGATCTACGGAAAAGCACTTTAAAGTCCAAACCCCGCTGACCGAACCGCAAGGTCTAATTAAAAACTATTTTATGACCATTGCGACTTGTGGTTACGATACGGAAGTGAGCCGTCGCGCTGCCAAAGGCACACCCCTATTTGCGGGAACCGCCTCTTACGCTTATGCAGCCGTGGAGACGTTGTTCTACTACGACCCGCCGTCTGTCCATCTCGAAGGCGATTTTGGCACTTATGAGGGGCCCCTTCTGCTCGCAGCCACCGGCATCACCAGTCGCTACGGCGGCGGGTTCAAAATCGTCCCAGATGCACGCATCAATGACGGACTTTTCGATGTCTGTATCGTCCGTCCAGTTTCTTCCGTGACGGTACTCCGACTCTTGGTAACGCTCTTTTGGGGCGGACATGTCAAGCATCCCGCTGTCTCCATGCACCAGACCCAGACCTTAAAAATCGAAACCGATACGCCGATGCTCCTCTACGCAGACGGCGAACCGATGTGCGAAACACCCGCCACAATCGAAATCATCAAAGACGGGTTGACCGTAATAACACCGTAGCGTTCTATAACCTGAGTTTGATAAATACCTAAAGCAGCCGCTTTCTGGATAAGCGTCGCCCTCCCCCCCCCTGATAAGGGGGGATCAAGGGGGGTTGTCCTT
>RKRO01000493.1 GCA_007571355.1 Candidatus Poribacteria bacterium
TTGTTAAAACCTTTTAAATCTAAGGAGAATACTTAACGATGTTCAAGATTTTCGCCAAAATCAGCGGCATACTCATCCTACTTATAAGTTTTATGGGGTGCGGAGACGCTGATAAAGTCGGACAAATTTCGGCCGAAGACACGCTTCAAATTAGTAGTATCTTAGACCGGTGGCGGGAAGGCTATGAAACAGAAGATGTTAATACTTACATTGGCACCTTCTGGGAAGAAGGTTTCCTCTATGTTTCTGATATGGGAACAGACGGGGATAAAACAGACGATGTAGAATTTGACGATATTCGACAAGAGCGCGCCGCTGCAACCCGCGTTTTTGAACGGTTCCAGGACATTGAAATAGAACTCTCTTCCCCGCCAGAAATTTCTATGAACGATGATGGGACAGAGGCAGAGGTACGGAATCACTACAGAATCCAATTCTTCGTGTCAGATGGTTATGCACTTGAAGGCGGGTATAGCGGCGCATACGCCGAGGGAGACAACATCTTCATTTTTGAAAAAAGAAATGACGAATGGCGTATCGCCGAATGGCACGATGAAGCCTTCAACGAAGAAGAAATCCGTATCGCTAATAACCTATAGATCCAAAAAGGAGGCACTATTTCTACCCCAATAGAACAGGCAGAAATAGCAAACATTTATGCCGCAACAGGAGGAACATCTGCGCGATTACTTTAAACTCATCCGAAAGTATGACTTCACAATCTGCTTAAGTGTACTATTGGTGTTGGGAATCGCCCTAATCATTTCGCTCCGTTTGCCGAAAACTTATGCCGCCTCCACTTTAATACTATTCGTCCAATCCAGCACTACACCCTCTTTATCTTCAACCAACCTCTTTCAAGATGTCCTCTCCGGCGGCGTTGACAGACGTGAGATGGAAACCATCAGTGCCCGGTTTTCAACTGAATCGATGCTTAACACAGCCATTGAAAATCTTGAAGACAGCGGACACACCCAGGCTGTCGCTCTTTTACCACCCGTAGGTAAACTCAAACAATTGCTGAAGGTACAAGTAAACCCAGACTCCGACTATATCAATATTTCTATTAACTTAACCGAGGAAGAAGGTGGAGAACGCAACGCAGCACTCTTCGTTAATCAACTCGCAAAAGATATGCAAATATTGCGGAGCGGAGATGAAGAAACCAAACTTAGAGAACTCATGGCGTTCCTCGAAAGTAAACGACGAGACCTCGAAGCACAAATAGAGAACGAACTACAGAATCTTCTCAAATTTGTTCGCGAAAATGGAAGCCCGGAAACATGGGTGCCTATGTTGACTAATTTGCTGGAACGCAATGCCAGTGTTCGAGAAAAGATTGAAACGAATCGACAGCGACTTCATGCAACGCGTGCACACGTCGCATACCTACAAGATCGACTCAAACAATTGCCTCAGCAGACGCAATTATCAGAAACCTCCACTTATAATCCTGTTTGGCTTTTTCAGCAGGAGAAACTCTTCAATCTTGAATCGCAGCGTGTAGCAGATACCAAGAAGGTCGGCAAGCATCCATCAGAATTGGAAGGACTTAACGCACAAATCGACGACATCCAAAAAAAGAACAAAAACACGCTCCCCACAACCACGACTACCACCTACGGGACCTCTTCCCATTATACCTACATACAGAATCAGTTGGCAGCGTTTGTGCCAACCTTAGCGAGTTACGAAAACACCGAAGAACGCCTCAAACGGGAACGTGAAGAACTAAAATATGAGTTGACAAAAGTCCTCGAACAGATCCCAGAAAACCACACGATACTGACACAAATACAAGCCAAAATCCAGAAAATGAGTGTGCCCATTGAAGCAATAGTCAAACGTTCGCTTGAACTCGAAATATTATATGCCGAATCCAAGATGCCGCCCCATCGTAACCAGATAGGTGGTATCGAGATCGTCGATCGCGCCTCACCACGGAAGATTCCTGTCAACCCGCAGCTCAAACTCATTATTGTTATCGCGGGAATCGCAGGCCTATTTTTAGGTGTTACAACCGCCTTATTCACGGAATACTTCAACAAAACCGTCGAGAACTAAAAAAAAGCGAAATACAGTTTTAGGAAACAACGGCAGCCTTGATCTTCAATTCGAGGCTGCGTTTTTTTATACTTTTGAAAAAAAATGTCATTTTTTCTTGAATTGTAGTATAATTATGTTATGCCCAATAGGGATCATGGAATTTGTATATCCGTTAACATTGTGAGGGATCGGTTTGCTATCGTTCCACTGTCTTAAGGGAAATGGTAAAAAAGAAGCGAAGCAAATTTATCCTCATATTAGATACATTCCCACTGTGTAGCCTCTATTGCCACAATTATGCAAAGAATGGAAAGATGTGCAAACTATATTTTAAGGTAACCCTAAGACGGGCGAGACATTAAAATAAAATCGTACGGATATTAAACTTGAAAATATATCACATTTATGGTATGTTTTATCTCAAGTTTTACCCTAATGTGTGCTTTTTTCTGTTAAAAACTTGACAGAAATTCACATCAATGCTATTTTAAAGGCTAAGAACAGTTTCGCGGGCATTTTTCTCGCGTTTTTTGCAAATTTTCGCAAAATAGACCCTTAATTTGTTGGAAGGAGACTCGCTGTTTCTTGTATCGCGCAGTAACCGTAATTTACACGCGTCTGTCCGATAGTGGCGAAAAATAAAGGAGTTGCATGTACACTACTCTTAAATACGTAATTTTCGAACTTTTCGTTTACAAGACAAGCAGTTTTCGTCCATTTTCAAGGTTTTCGTCGGAAACCTGGGGTGGTGGGAACGATTAACAACTTGTTTATATCGTAACGCTGTTTCCCAAATATCCGATTCATTATTTCCAAGGAGGAAAAATAAATAATGAACAGGCTAAAACAATCAATTGATGTTTTACTTGTAGCGACCTGTATCCTGAGTGCTTTCGTGCTTTACGGTTGTGGAGCACAGAGCCTTGGTCCACAAGAACCCCTATTACCAACGATTGAGGGGAGTTCTAAATTCTCAGCGCGTTTCCAGTTAGAAGAAGAACCGCAATTCTTCTATGACCTGTTCGGAAAAGAGCTGCTTGAAGGTAACGAGGTCTATAACTATCGTGAACAGAAAGAGTTTGACCAGAACGGTGAATTGTTCGTCGGTTGGACTGGGCAACTTGATAGTGAACGATTCTCGGCACAGTTGGACAGAACGGTCTTAACAGAAGATAGTTTCCGTGGAAGATATACCGAATTTGCTATCGGTGATAGCATGCGCTTCAAGCCGTCTACGCTATTCCCGAACCGCTATATCCTCTATAAAACAGAATTTGATGGATTTCGATGGGACATCTCTTTTGCCCAAGAACGGCACCTCTTCACACTCATCAACTCCCGTATCTCGAACCCTGTACAACTCACAGACGCAGCGGCGAACCTTGCCCCGACGCTCGGTCGTCGAAACGGTCTGAATGAAGATGCCGGTGTAAGGCACATTGAAAACGCACGCCTCGTCGGATTCCGGGCACAAGGTCTCTTAGGCGACATCTTCCGCGTCGGGTTCACTTACGTTAATCTCCATAAAGAACACCCGGAACGTGTTGAAAACCCACTCATGGGTACCGTGGCAAATACACCACCGGAATCCATCTCTGTTGTCTTCCGTGACGATTCGCCTGAAGACAATCACGAAATCGTGACGCAATTCTCGGGTTTTGATGAAAATTTACACAGTGATAATATTCAGGGGGGGGTAGGTGCAGCTTTCAAAAGCATGAAAGTTACAATCGTCACACAAGCTTTGGAAGAAGTAGAACCCTTAACGCCGCAAGAGATTGAAGACGGTGTTATCCTCCCTGAGCCCAAGACATTGCCAGCTGAAACCCAAACCATTGATCTTGGTATTAGCGATGTCATCCCCCTGACCATCGGGGGACTGCCTGCTACAATTCGCGACTCTGTTGATGGAGAGTGGAAAATTGTGGACGGTTTCAACAAGATGAAAGTTGTCCTCGTTTTTGTCGATCCAGATGGCACACCTTCTCCTGAAATCGCACAACTCGTTTCAGAAGGCGCAGTTGAAGTTGAGGCGGACCCACGTACCGTCCAGTCCGTCAACTTTGAAATGGTTGTCGCTGGTGATTACAACATCGCTATAATCGGCTCCAGTGCAGCCAACAGAGCCGAGTCAGACCCAGAAATCCAAGAATGGATCAAAACCGAGGATGGACACATCCAGATGCCTTATCGGGATGTTATTGAAGCACCAGGCAACTACGGACAGTCCTCAGATTACACCAGTAACCGGGCAGCACTACAAGACAATCCGAGTGCTTGGGAAGGTGAAGGCAGACCCCGTAAAGTCAGTTATCGCTACGGCGCAGCACGCGCAGCACTCCTTTACGGACTCGACTTAGAAGGTACGATCGGAAATGTTTTTGTCCGAGCACACTACTCCATCAACGGTAAATATAAGCAGTACCCCACCATCCCGAAAAATCAGGTCGGGTTTAGCCGACTCACCGAAACTATTGAAGGCGAAGATGGTGAGGAAAGTACGGGGACCTCAATCGACCCAGTCACAAATTTGCCGGTAGATGGCAACGGAATACCTACCTACTCCGAAACTGAGGGCGAGCGATTTGAGGCGATGTTAGGCGGTGACGGAACCGATGAAAGTGGTGACGGTGTCATGGGAAGAGAGACAGCCTGGTTCGTCCAGCTCAAATCTCGCTTCGGAAAATTGTACCTCGAAGGCGTATATTACCATATTGACCCCGGGTACACGACGACATACCTCAATTTCGGTTCTAACAGCAACAGAGATCAACCCTACTCGCTACCACGGACACCTGAATCGCAATCCGAACAAGATCCGTGGGATGAAACCAATTACGCCCTCATTGAAGATGATGATGATGACGACGACTGGCCCGATGACATCGACTTCGACGGAGTCCTACCCCGCGCAGATGACAGAGACCAAAACGGGGTCCTGGACTTCCAAGAAGACTTCCTCATCTTTGATGCCGACCCTCCGGTCTTCACAGACCTCGTCGACCTGAACAACAACGGAACAATTGATTCCCTTGAAGACGATTTTGAACCGCAATATGAGTACGGAGTGGATAGGGAAGGATACCATGCCTTTGCTGAATATGATCTCCTTGATAACCTTTCACTAAAAGTCGGATGGCTCAACGAAAACGAAGTTTCAAGTCGGCGTAAGAATGACTCCAAATACCTACACGTCACGTATCAACGTGATATTCCAGACTTTGGAACCATACTTTTCCAAAATCGTTTCGTCCGAGTTCAAGATGACATCCCAGATTACACGATTACATTGCGGGTCGGGGAATTGGAACCTGTCCAAATCTCTGACGAACTTGATTTCTATAACGCCCGTGTAAATACAACAACTCTCCAGTTCCTCTACACTGCTGTCCCAAATCTCACACTTGAAGCGAAGTTCCTCGTCGTCCTGCAACATCAGTATGAGCAGGATGCAGAAAACGCCATCTTCTTGGATGTTGAGGCGACAGACCCTGAAGACTTAGATGACCCGCTTACCGCTGATCAGCGCGTCGATTTCATGGTACCCGATGAACAGGTACGCTCCAGTGGTGACAGACGAGAGTTCCCATTCTATCCAGACCACGGGATTAACGCCCTCGATCCAGATGATACCGGATTAATCTACGATCCGAATAACTGGAAAACGCGTCGCTACCCAGAACGCGATATTCGCAACCAACAGACGATTCTCAAGGCAAGATACGAGATCCCTCTCGGTGAACTGCCTTTCGTTGATAGAATCGGTGAAGATCTAACACTTACACCGATGGTCAAGTACATCTGGGATCGTGCCTTTGACCGTAGTGCTGAAGAAATCGGAGACGCACTCAATCCGCGCCTCTTCTTACCCACTGATAATGAACCTGTCGAATACTTGCGCTTCAACCGCAGAAGCCGTGAAGATGTACTCGGTGTACGGCTCGATTATCAGTTTTCACAGCGGATGAATATCTTGGGGGGGTTCCAATACCGGAAATTCACCAACCGGGATAATAACTTCAAAAACTATTTGACGAATTTCCCAGAAGATGAAGATGTCCCCGTTCTCTACAGACCGGATTTGCGAACCCGAATCTTTGAAGTCCAAGCGATCAACCGCGGTGAATGGCTTGGGTTCAACATTGTTATCCTCGCCGGTTATCGGCGAACCACCATCCTGCTTGATCACACGACGAGTAATACAACCTTCGTCCGAGCAATGATGGGCTTCTAAATGTTTTGTGGTATTGCTGGACACGTCCCGTGTCCAGCAATACCGCGTTTAAATATAGCACCTGGGACGCTCTTTTCGCCAACGTTCAAATACGCGCGTAACTTCTAACGCACTCAGGTGTTTTTAATCAAGGTAGTTTATAAGCGAGTAGAAGGATCTATATATATAGACCTCGTTTCCGACCCAGAAAACTCGCATCGTTGTAGTCATACAACGCATTATGATATAACTTGTAGAGGCTTGCCACAAGTAATCGGCAAGTTACCCTAAGGAGGATCAGAACGAATGATTCGTTTTAGTTTCATTTTAATATTAGTCGCTTGTATCGGTTTGTCTACTGGCATCGTCTTCGCACAAGATGAGGGTGGCGTATCCGGTGGTACCGTCCGCGGTCAGATTGTGGATACCACTACAGCACAGAGCCCTATTGAAGGCGTTCAAGTTAAAATCGTTGCGACAGATAGCACAGAATACGAAGCAACAACCGATGGCAACGGCGATTATGAGAGATCAGGGATCCCGGCAGGTCGTTACCTCGTCAGTATCTACAGAGAAGGATACGGGGACCGCGTCGGTAAACCTGTAACAGTCGTTAACGGCGGCGACCACTTCTTGCCACTTAAGATGACCAAAAAAGATAATATCGTTACCTTCTTCCAGAAGTTTGGATTTGTCTTTTGGCCACTCGCCCTCTGCTCTATCACAGCTTTAACTTTCATTATTGAAAGACTCTTCACCTTTGTCCGGAGTCGTTCCCGAATCGGAACCGAAGAGTTCATCTCCAGCATCACGGATTCATTGCGGAAAGAGAACATTATGGAAGCAGTCTCAACTTGTGAAGAAGCCGGCGGTCCGCTTGCCAATGTTCTTAAAGCCGGGCTGCTCCGCTACAGCCAAGCACAGATCGAAGAACGCTCCATTAGTAAAGAAGAGATTCAGGAAGCGATAGAGGAAGCAAGTCTCCTTGAAATCCCCGAATTGGAAAGAAATTTACCTGTCCTCGGTACCGTCGCGGTTGTTTCGCCGCTGTTCGGCTTGCTCGGAACAGTTACAGGTATGATTTCTGCATTTACCACAATCGCACTCGAAGGGACAGGCGACCCGCAGCAGCTTGCAGGCGGTATCTCACAGGCACTTCTTACAACTGCTGCCGGTTTGACAGTCGCTATCCCGTGTCTGATTTTCTTCCAACTTTTTGACAGCTGGGTCAACAGGCACATGGTTGAGATTTCACAGGTTTCCACCGAAATTGTCAATCAACTGATTGTCGGCGATGCCAGTAACGCCTAATCGTGAATCAGGACGGGCGGGGACGTATAACTCGCCCGCCTCTGACAGATCGATAACGTGTTAGGCTCCTGTATATTAGCCTTACGCTCACTACCGAGAAAGGAGACTTTGAAATGCAACAAGTCGGTGAAGCCAAATTGAGCCTGCTTGCAACCAAGCTGAGAGAACGCAAACCGCCAACGCTCAGTATGGCACCCATGATTGATTGCGTGTTCCTGCTCCTGATTTTCTTCATGGTATCAACAACCTTCTCGCCGATCCCTGGACTCCGGGTACAACTCCCACCACCGGGGAAACCTTCACCTGACAAACCGAAAGGTTTGACAGTTCGGATCGCGAACCCAGAAGCAGGCGAGGATAGAGGGACTATGGTGCTAAATGATGTCGTTGTACAAATCGAAGAAATGTTCAGTCAATTCATCAACGCACCGGACGAATCCAAAAATATGTTGATTATACAATCTGAGCGGGACGTACTGCACGAACAGATTGTGCATGTGATGGATATCGCAAAACAGGCAGGGATAGACAAAATCGGATTCGCTATTGTCGCGCGAGATTGACAACCCTCACGCAACATCAATCGTAATCCCATTTTCTATAAAAGGAGAAATCAGATGGCTTTAAACATGGCTCGACGGCGGAAATCAGGCGATGATGACGATATTCCGATGGCACCAATGATTGATTGTGTGTTTTTGTTGCTCATCTTCTTCATGGTATCTGCTGTCATGAAGGTCCCTCCGCCTTTTACCGTTACCTTACCCGATTCCGCAACGCAACACGAATTCACGCGGAAGAAATTCAATCTTTTCGTCAACAGTGATGGACGTATCTCTATTGACGACCAAGAGATGCTGACGCTCGAAGATATGGAGCTTTTTATCGCAGCTCACGAAAATCAGATCAGCACCTTGATTATCAAGGCAGATAAACGTGCTAAGCACGGTGTCGTCATTGATGTTGTAGAACGCGCGAAAATGCGTTCCAGCAAAACAGAGGGGCTTGAAATCGCTTTCGCGGTGTCGGAAGAAGACTGAGGCATACAACAAGGTTAAATTAAAAAGGCAGCGAACGCTGCCTTTTTTTTGTGCTATCACTACTATCACAAGAAAACACGCGTAACCTCAGAGATTTTCAGGTGTTTTCGTAGTTTCTCGGTTTCTCAATCCTTACAGTCTCTATCGCTTGGGTCTTCTCCGAGACGCGGCTCTCCTTTTTAGTTTGACCGGTGCTGGCAGCGGCGGCGGGGGCGGGGTCACAACTTTCCAGAAGTACGGGAGGAAGGTTTCCCAATTGGTAAGAATCTTCTCAGCGTGTTGGCTACCGGTATATGCTGCATGGTCCTGTATAAGTGCCATCAGATTCTTAATATCTGTCTCACCTGCCACCTTCTCGATTTTTACCCAATCCGAATTGTATTTTTTCTCAAACTGCTGTTTTTCGTCCAGTACATAGGCAGTGCCGCCGGTCATCCCAGCACCGAAGTTTCTACCCGTTTCACCAAGAATCACGACTGTACCCGCGGTCATGTATTCACAACCGTGGTCGCCGACACCCTCTACGACGGTGGTCGCACCAGAATTACGGACGCAGAACCGTTCACCGGCTCTACCCGCCGCGTAAAGCGTCCCGCCCGTAGCACCATACAATACCGTATTCCCAATGATCGTATTCTCATGGGCTTTGAACGACGCAGTTAACGCAGGCTTGATAACAAGTTCGCCGCCTGCCATGCCTTTACCGACATAGTCATTAGCTTCGCCTGTTAAAACCAACTGCACACCACTGATACAAAAGGCACCGAAACTCTGTCCGGCACTTCCTTCAAAATTGCACTGAATTGTTCTATCGGGCAAACCAGCGTCTCCATAACACCGCGCGATTTCGCCGGATAACTTCGCTCCTACCGTTCTATGTGTGTTGCGAATCGCATAAGAGAGTTGAACCGATTTTTTCTGCGCAATCGCTTCCGCTGTATCGTTGAGAATCTGATCGTCAAGCGGAATGTCCTCTCTATCATTCCGTTCTTGTAGATGATAGCGAGGCTGGGTGCCGGTCGGGTCAGCAGGTGTTAGAATTTCACTCAAATTAAGCATTGCAGCTTTCGGATAATCGGTGAGGTCAATCGGTTGCAGCAATTCAGGACGACCGATAATATCATTCAAAGATCTATACCCGAGGTTTGAAAGGATCGCACGGACTTCGTTCGCCACGCCGAGCATGAAGTTAACGACCATCTCTGGGGTCCCCGGATACTTTGCCCGGAGTGCAGGATCTTGCGTAGCAACACCGACCGGACAGGTATTGAGGTGGCACTGACGCGCCATCACACATCCTGTCGCAACCATCGCGATTGTACCGAAGCCGTACTCCTCTGCTCCCAACATCGCGGCGATGACAATATCACGTCCGGAACGCATTCCACCATCTGCGCGTAAAACAACGCGCTCGCGCAACTGGTTCATCACAAGCGAACGTTGTGTTTCCGCAAGTCCAAGTTCCCAAGGCGTACCGGCATTTTTGATGGAACTGAGCGGAGATGCCCCCGTTCCACCTTCATGTCCGCTTATCTGGATGACATCCGCATACCCCTTTGCCACCCCTGAAGCAATCGTTCCAACCAGAAATTCAGATACCAGTTTCACGGCGACTTTCGCTCTTGGGTTCGCCTGCTTCAAATCATAGATGAGTTGCGCCAAATCTTCAATAGAGTAGATGTCGTGATGCGGTGGCGGTGAAATCAGCGGAACACCCGGCACAGAGTGTCGGATAGCGGCGATTTCAGCGGTCACTTTGTGCCCAGGAATCTGTCCACCCTCTCCGGGTTTAGAGCCTTGCGCCATCTTAATTTCCAATTCCTTCGCCGAAATCAGATACGTCGGTGTCACACCGAAACGTCCGGATGCCACCTGTTTAATAGCACTTGAAGCGAGATCGCCGTTAGGCTGCCGTTTGAAACGTGCTGGATTCTCACCACCTTCTCCACTCCCAGATTTTGCACCGATGCGGTTCATCGCGATGGCTAAGGTTTCGTGTGTTTCACGGCTCAACGCGCCAAAAGACATACTGCCGGTCGTAAACCGACGAACGATATCCTCTGCAGGTTCCACCGCCTCAACAGGGATAGGTGTACTCGGTTTGAATTCGAGTAGGTCACGCAAACTCACAGGTTCACCTACCTCAATAGCATCAACATACTTTTCATAATCTTCCGATTCACCTGCTTTGACGAACTTATGGAGCGATTTAAATACTGTCGGGTTAAACGCATGGAACTCACCGTTCCGACGGAATCGGAAATAGCCAGCCTCTTCAAGCGAAGCACCGTCTCCGCTGCCTGAAAACGCTTTTGCGTGGAAATGAAGTGTCTCCGCAGCGATCTCGGCAAACCCGATTCCGCTGAGACGTGAGGTTGTCCCTGTAAAACACTTATCAATAACCGTTGCATTGATACCGAGTGCCTCGAAAATTTGAGCCCCGCGATAACTTGAGACCGTCGAGATCCCCATCTTCGCCATAATCTTCAAAAGCCCTTTTTCGACAGTCGCTTTGTAGGTGTCAATCGCTTTCGCTGCCGTGAATTCTTCAAGTTCGCCTTCTTCCGTGAGGTGAACGATCGTCGAGAAAGCGAGATACGGGTTAACCGCGGCTGCGCCATAACCGATGAGCACAGCAAAATGGTGTTCTTCCCTTGCATCCCCGGTTTCAGCGATGAGACTCACCTGCATCCGTTTCCCTTCTCGGATGAGATGGTGATGGACAGCACCAACAGCAAGTGCCATGGGAATCGGTGCGAAATCGCGATTGATATCCCTATCGCTTAATACAAGCAGTGTTGTTCCTGCATCAACCGCCTCTGAAGCACGTTGACACAACGCCTCCAAAGCAGCCTCCAAGCCTTCTGTACCAGAAGATACTCGGAAACAGACAGAAAGCGTCGCTAGCTGAAAATCGGGGTTATTGAGATCCCGTAACGCTTGTAAATCTGTATTTGTCAAGACCGGTGACGAGAGTCGGATAAGCCGAGCATGTGCTTCGGTTTCCGTAAGTAGGCTATGTCGGTGTCCTAAGTAAGTTGTCAGCGACATCACCAACCGTTCTCGGATCGAGTCAATGGGAGGATTCGTTACCTGTGCAAAACGTTGCTTGAAGTAGTTGTAAAGCAAATGCGGATTTCGAGAAATAACTGCCGGTGGCGTATCATCCCCCATCGAACCGACCGCTTCTTTCGCTTCTGTCACCATCGGTTTGATAAACCGTTCAACATCCTCAGTCATATAACCGAAGGCTTTCTGATACATCGGAAGCTGCTCAGGCATAGTATCCGTCGGAAGTGAAGTATTATCTTTTTCAATAGGAAGCGTTACGATGCCTTTCTGCACCCATTCGGCATAAGGTTTCCGCTCGGCAACACCGTGCTTAATTTCCGAATCTTTCAGTAGTTTCCCTTGTGCTGTATCAACAGCAATCATTTGCCCGGGTCCCAAACGCCCTTTTTCCACGACGCGATCGTCGTCAAGCTCAATAATCCCTACTTCAGAACCCATCACAACGATGCCATCCTCAGTTACCTTATAACGTGCTGGTCGCAAACCGTTTCTGTCAAGACAGGCACCAACGACAACACCATCTGTGAACGCGACCGCTGCG
Source organism: Candidatus Poribacteria bacterium (assembly GCA_007571355.1). GTDB lineage: Bacteria > Poribacteria > WGA-4E > WGA-4E > WGA-3G > WGA-3G. The sequence goes on from RKRO01000493.1 coordinate 12,224, forward strand.
GGGCCGTCCCAAGGTTCGCCGACACATGAGAGGTACTCGTAACAGGCTTTGAGGACATCCGGCATATCTGGAATCTGTTCATAAGCTTCTGGGATGAGACACATCATGGCATGTAGGATATCGCGTCCAGAATGTGTTAACAATTCCAAGACGTTATCCAAGCTCATGGAATCACTGCCGTGCGGGTTGATAATCGGTGCGAGTTTTTGGAGGTCTTCGTTCCAGAGGGGGGACTGCAAATCAGACTCTCGCGCCCGCATCCAATTCTGATTGCCCATTAAGGTGTTGATTTCACCGTTGTGTGCAAGTGTATGGAAAGGTTGAGCAAGCATCCAAGTCGAAGAGGTGTTTGTACTGTAGCGTTGGTGGAAAACAGCGAGTGCTGCCTCAAAATCTGGGTCCTCTAAGTCTGGATAAAATTGCGTGAGTTGTGGTGCTACCAACAGTCCTTTATAAACAAGCGTCCGATGTGAAAAAGAGGCGATGTGGAATTCATCAAGTCCGGCAGCCGTGATACGATGTTCCAACTCTTTACATATCAGATATAGGCGTTGTTCAAAAGCGTCGTCTGTAAGCTGCTCCGGCCGACCTATCAATACTTGCTGAATTTCCGGTAGGGTTTCTAAAGCCTTGGTGCCCAGTGCAGAAAGGTCTATCGGAACCGCCCGCCATCCGAGGAGCGGAATGCCGTACTCTTGTAAGGCCTTTTCAATGAGCGTGCGTCCTTGTGCCTGTGCATCCCCGTTATGCCGCGGCAGGAAAATCATCCCGACTCCCACGTCATTCATCGAATCTAAGCGGACTCCGAGTTTCTCAAGTGTCTTTTTAAATAATTTTTCTGGAATCTGTGTTAAGATGCCTGCCCCGTCACCTGTTTTTGCGTCAGCCGCCACTGCGCCTCGGTGCGTCAAATTCGTGACCGCTTGTGTCGCCATCTTGATAATCTCGTGGCTCCGACTTCCGCAGCGGTTCGCAATAAAACCGACACCACAGGCATCCTTCTCATTTACATCGTTATACATTTGCAAACTAATTCTCCATACATTCTTCTACGTTTCTTTTGCATTGGCATTGTAGATCGGATTCTTTATGCCTCGTTGCTTGGTATTTAATTTCTGGGGCGCAATTCGCGCGCCTTAGCCCTACCCCTTTCGTTAAGGATACAAACAAATCGGAAAACGGTTTTCGCTTTCAGGGTTGGATAAGTCTTAAATCGGACGCTGGTTACTCGTATCCTGTCGAAAATAGCGCGCCCCAAGGCAAGAGAAACCTTTGGAATCAACAAAGGTCCGCGGTCGTACCGATGCCGATTCGCGAACAATTGGGCGGGGTTACATAATTCGGTTTGATTCCTATTTTTCGAGTCAAAACTATCTATTTGTCTTAATATTATATCCTAATTCAAGCGAAAAGTCAAGTCAATTCACTTATCACAGGGTTACTCCGCTTTAGGTCTCTCCTATCTTTAAACTGATACCACTATAGCACACATCCTCTTTTTTGTCAAATTTAGCACAGAGGCAACTTTACAACTTTGCACACCCGATTGACATTTCATAAAATTTATGGTATATTTTGAAAAAGATGAAAATTGCTTCAAAAAAATTTCTATACTCTACTATAG
>RKRO01000409.1 GCA_007571355.1 Candidatus Poribacteria bacterium
ACTATCACTACTCAATACGGTTATGACTCGACGCAGACAGTAGATGAAATCCGGCCGAACTATCCACCAGAGTACCCGCCGGTATCTACGCCCGGATTCCCTGGACCTGTGACTTGCATGGGCTCCGTTCCACAAGCGATAACATGTGCATTGGAGTCAGTCAATTATGAAGATGCAGTGCGGAACGCGATCTCTCTCGGGGGTGCTTCCGATACCCTCGCTGCTATTGCTGGGCCCATTGCGGAAGCGTTGCACGGCATCCCTGATGATCTCTTTAAACAGACAAAAAACCGTTATCTTATTGACGTTCCTGACATCCGTGTCGTAATTGAGAAGATGCTTCGGGTTGATTAGAAACACACATCTTTTACGGAAAGTCTATGCCTTGTAGGATTGATGTGTCTATGAAACTTGTGCTACAAGACAGAGAAAAATGTGGTTTCTCAAGGGTTTCTTTGTAGGAGGGGTTTCTAACCCCGATGTATTTTTCGGAAGTCCACGTCTTGTAGAGTGTGTCCGGCATCACTTGTAACAGAAACCGTTCGTCTGTGCAAAACGGTTACCAGATCCGCCGAAATTTTTGCTTCAAAAAAAATTTGACTTTTCGCCCCAAATGTGGTATCATATATATGTCTACTACTTTAGAAAATAAAAAACTATTTTAGGTTATTTAAAAGGGGCATATATTATGTTAACTCTTGTTTCTCGCGAATATAGAGAGAGACGTGCGATTCCGTTTAGCATCAAGGACTATCAGGTCAACGCTACCGTGAAAAATCAGGTGGCTACGACGAAAATAGACCAGACTTTCGTTAATCCGAACGACTTTGAAATCAACGGTATGTACATCTTCCCCATGCCAGAGGATGCAGTCGTTGGAAACCTTACACTCACCATTGATGGTGAGTTGGTAACCGGAGATCTCTTCTCTCAAGAAGAATCGCGCCGGATTTATAGGAACAGTGCCCGATACGGCGAGAATAAGGCAATTCTGGAGCATATCGGGACGCGGGCGTTTGTTGTAGAAGTCCCGGGAATTCCAGCGTCCGATAAGAGACGTGTCGCATTCGAATATTCCCAGATTATTTCCGCAGATAGCGACCTCGCTAAGTACACCTATCCGTTATCGCTCGCGAAATCGGCATCTGGGTTGATCCGAAATCTCCACGTAGAAATGACGATTGAAAGCGAAAATGAGCTCAGAACGGTTTACTCTCCTTCACACGAGGTTACGATTGACCGCAAGGATGATCACCACGTGCGTATCCGTTATGAAGGCACGGATGTAGACCCGGATGACGATCTTCTCTGTTATTATTCGGTTTCGGACGACAATTTCGGGATCACCTTGCTCACGCATCGTGCCGATGAGAAGGAAGATGGGTATTTTATGCTGCTCGTTTCGCCGAAGTATGCGGTGAAACAGACAGAGATTATTGAGAAGGACTTCATCGTCGTGTTAGACCATTCGAGTAGCATGGCGGGCCGCAAGGTTGAACAGGCGAAAGAAGCACTTCGCTATTGTGTGCAGAATCTGAACGCCGACGATCGATTCAACCTAATCCTATTCAACCAAGACATCACTTCCCTCGCGGATAGGTTGAGCAGAGGCGAAGAATGGTTTGGCGGGGAACGTTGGCGCGATTCTGCAGCCCTGTCCCATAAACTCATAGATGTGAAGGATGGCCGCGAAAAAGCACTCGCGTTTATTGACGGTATTGAAGGACTCGGTACGACGAACATCAATGATGCTCTACTCACTGCGTTAAAGGAAAAACCAGATCCTAAACGCCCGCGGATCATCGTCTTCCTGACCGATGGATGCCCGACCCATGGCGTAACGAATCCATCTCAGATTCTCGAAAATGTCGCAAAGGCGAACCGGAATCTGTCCCGCATCTTTGTATTCGGTGTAGGGTACGATATAAACGACCACCTGCTTGACAAAATGGCGGCGGATAACGGGGGAACGCGGAACTATGTAACGCCAAACGAAGACATTGAGGATGCAGTGTCCGCTCTCTTCAGAAAAATGAATGAGCCTGTGTTGGTGGATGTTGGGATCAATTTTGGGCAGATTATTACGAAAGAACGAACCCCAAGCAATCTACCAGACCTGTTCCGTGGAGATCAGTTGACGATTCTGGGTCGCTATGAAGGTCAAGGTAGCACCGTCCTGAAACTTACAGGAATCATCGGCAGTGAACGGCATGAAATCTCCAAAAACGCGCATTTCTCTGAACTTGAGCCGGACCACGATTTCTTGCCGCATCTCTGGGCACAAAGCAGAATCGCCGAATTGGTAGATGAGGCTGCACTGAATGGCGAAAACGAAGAACTTCGTAGAGAGATTGAACATCTCAGCAAAAAGTATGGCGTACAAACGCCTTACACATCGCTCATTGCAGCAGACGATGGTTCACTGGGATCGAGCTACAAGTCAACGCTTTCAGATGCCTACACGGAAGCGATACCCATCTACGATAGGATTGAATACCACCGAGCATTAGAAGAACGGAAATACGCCCGACACAAGAGGCAGTATGCTGATATGAAACGTATTGGACGTAAAATGTTTCATCGTCGAGGCCGAATATGGGTAGACACCGAATATGACGGCACATCGGAGCGGAAACAGATTGCGTTTGATAGCAAAGCCTATTACGATCTGATGAACCACCTGCCCGACTTGGCAAAATACGCCAAATTTGCCAAAGGTACCCTCTCCATGATTATCTGCCATGAAGGCGTGAACTACGAGATAACGCCCTACACGAGATAACGCCACCTCGCGTGATTTCCAAAACTGACAATTCGTATGGGCAGGCCTTCGTGCCTGCCCTTTCTTTTTTCCACAGGAAAACGAGAAATCCCAGACACCCCTTTTTCTCTTGACAAAAGTCACCAAATACAGCATACTACTATCGTAGGGAGAGGTCACACAACACAAAACAACGCAAGACGAATAAACGCTTCTTCGCCAATAAACTATACGGAAACACATGCAACGCCTCTTTGAAAAATTACGAGACGACACACGAAACTGGCTTAAAGATGGATACCCCTGCCAAGATTACCCTCTCATAGGCGAAATACTACGCTACCAATTTGAAGGTGAAGCAGATGATCGTGTCCACCTTAAATACCTCCGCGAACCGCAATTTCAATCGCTGGAACTTTATTGGTATCTTAGATTAGCCCTGAAAACCCCGCATTTTGCACAGATACGCTTGAACACCGGCACACTTTTATCGCGGATAGACCGGGGCAGAATAAGTTTCACCCAGACAGGAAAAAGCAGCCACTCTGTGGGGGCTGACAGAATAAACCTAACGCCCCAAACACGTGTCCGTAATGAAACTTTGATTGATTCACGCGGTGCTTTTGATAACTGAAGTTGCGGAAAAAATGCAGGCCCCATTGAGAGGTACCGGTTTTCAGTGCCTTGGTCTCATCATAGACGTAAACCCAACTTGTAAAGCAGTTTTGGAGGCGTTTGATGAGAAGGGCAAGCAACGGCATCAGCACTCCATTGCCCCCGAGAAAGAAACTTCGGAAAAGACCCATATCTCGTCTCTGAAGCACTTGATTGATAAAGGTCTGTGAGTGTCCCACTGCCGCTATTGGCGATAAACCGGAAGATAACGCTTGGAACAGAGCGAAGTTTTATGAGTTGAATAAAAGCCGAAAATCTGATAGAATTTCACCGAAGTAGAAAAGGAGGTCCATTTCTACGTTCCTTTCAAAAAACGGTTCTGTTTATGAAAGGATACCTCTTTTTTCGCTTTCGCGCACTATAATTCTTAAAATTGTCCAAGCTTTAGTTATTTTTAAGCAAGTTTCAATATTAAATATGCACATTGTCTGTCACTGCTGGGCTGGGAAACCCCACTGCTACGCACTTGGCATCGGCCCTGCCCAAAAAAATTCGGAAGATTATTATTTAATATTGCTTAGAAAAAAATAAGGGTTCTTTCGCGAGTTTTGATGTTGAGTGTTATAGGTCGGGGTTGAAAACCCTTCCTACAAGCGTCTTC
>RKRO01000090.1 GCA_007571355.1 Candidatus Poribacteria bacterium
AATATGTGCTATGCCAAATGACCGTTTATCGAGCACTTATGATCTCCAGACCGTTATTCTCTCAAACGAAGCGGTAGCGGAAGCACACTACCTATTGCGTTGTGAATGTCCCGAAATCACGCAGCACGCACGTCCGGGGCAGTTCGTCCACGTCATGATTTCGCAAGATACCGGTATGCTCCTACGGCGTCCGTTTACGATCTATACAGCGGAGGGACGCGAGATTACGATGCTCTATCAGATCATCGGCGAAGGAACGAAACGGTTGTCAGAGATGCCCGCAGGTGCACCACTCAACGTTTTAGGACCTCTGGGCAATACGTTCAATTTTACGACACGCCCCGATCCTGCTATCCTTGTCGGGGGCGGCGCGGGGATTGCATCACTTATGCTACTCGCGACAGCATTGCGTAAACACGATATACAAACGTTTGGATTGGTCGGCGCACAACACCAAGCACGGCTCTTGAGTGTGACGGACTTAGAATCAATCGGTATTACAGTACATATCGCCACAGATGACGGAAGCATCGGGCATCACGGATACGTTACTGATATTCTCATAGATAGGCTCGAAGAAACGAATTCGCATCGTCCGACAATTTATGCTTGCGGACCACACGGGATGCTTTCCGCTGTCGCAAAAATCGCAGCCAACTATGGCGTACCGACGCAAATGGCGATGGAAAATCGGATGGGATGTGCAATGGGCGTTTGCCTCGGCTGTGTGTGTCCCATCCGTACAGACGATGATACCATAGAATACCAACGGGTTTGCACCGAGGGACCCGTCTTTAATGCTGCCGATATTGCATGGCACATTTTTTAGCCCGGTGTAAATGTTAAAAGGGCAGTTCTTGGTTAAATATCAGTTTCATTAAGATTCAGTAGAAATTGATCGGAAACCCGATTTTGACAACGGAAAAATCGGAACAGAAACCCAATTGTTAAAAATTCGGAAACCCGATTTTGACAACGGAAAAATCGGAGCAGAAACCCAATTGTTAAAAAACATGGAAACAACATTTTACAATGAACTAACAACCACCAGTCTCAGCGGCGAATTACTTTCAGATGCTACTTGTGAGAAACTGCTAACGGCATCGGAAACAGAATTGCTCCCGCTGTTGGACGCGGCGTATCAGGTTCGCAAAACTTACTTCCAGAACGAGGTCCAACTCCATATCCTCAACAACGCACAAAACGGTTACTGCCCAGAAGATTGCGGCTATTGCGCCCAAGCAAGTTCAGCAACAACGGACATTGAGAATTATCCCTTAAAACCCGATGCCGAAATTCTGGAAGAAGCGAAACGCGCTTATGAATCTGGCGCGTATCGTTACTGCATCGTCATGAGTGGACGCGGCCCCTCGCCCAAACGCGTATCACACCTCGCCGAACTCATCCATACCGTAAAAACGCACTATCCGATTGAGGTATGTCTCTCCGCAGGGCTAATGGACATAGAATCCGCTCATATCCTGAAAGCAGCTGGATTGGATAGGTTAAACCATAATCTGAATACTTCCGAAGCCCACTATCCAAATATCTGTAGCACGCACACTTATCAGGACCGAATAGAAACGTTACAAGCCGCACAAACAGTTGGACTCGCCTGTTGTTCAGGAGTCATTGTCGGGATGGGTGAAGGGACAGGTGATTTAATTAAAGTTGCCAAATCGCTCCGTCAACTTGGGGTTGCATCGCTACCTGTCAACTTTTTTTTACCGATATCTGGAACGCAGTTGTCGGAATTTGTTACGACAGAACCGAATGTGCCGACACCTTTAACCCCGGAGTACTGTCTTCGGGTTTTGTGTCTGTATCGATTCCTGAATCCACGAGCAGAGATACGGGTCGCAGCAGGGAGGGAGCACCACCTACGGAGTATGGAAGTGATGGCACTCTACCCCGCAAATTCAATGTTTATTGATGGCTACCTAAATGCAGAAGGTTCGACGGCATCGCGGACAATGGAGATGATCAAGGATGCCGGGTTTAAGGTGAAAACAAACAGGGAAAACACTGAACACCTCAATCAGGACGAAATACAGAAAAGAGATGTACGGCTCAAAGAGTTAAAAGTGCTTCGACCGCGGATGGAATCGAATGTATAGGTTTATAGGATTGCTTTTATCGGACGCAGCAAATATCGTTAGGCATTCGCTGTTTCGACCTTGCTGGGGATCTGACTGAGAATTAGTTTCTCCATTTCAACTTTGTGGCTGGCATTATCAATGTCAATGCCAACAAGCCTACCTTCGGCATCATAATCAAGCAGAATACCCTCTGATATTTCTTGGCTGTCCACACTGGGCTGCTCAGACAAATTGATATACAACGAGTCGGTTTCTGGATAGTAATTGAGTTCCATAGTTTGAATTTCACTTATGACCCAATCTGTTCCAGGCCACCCATATACGGTTGTAGCACCGCAGGTATGCGGACTGTGCCATCTGAGTTCTGATACGTCTCAAGGAGGGCGATGACGACGCGCGGCAACGCCGTACCGGACGCATTGAGCGTATGAACAAACTCCGGTTTTGCACCCGTCTCCGGACGATAACGAATATTCGCACGCCGCGCCTGAAACGCCTCAAAGTTACTACAAGAAGAGACCTCTAAAAACCGTTGTCGCGCAGGTGCCCACACCTCAATATCGTAGCATTTCGCCGCAGCGAAACCGAGTTCCACCGTGCAATGCTGCACGACGCGATACGGCAAACCCAGTGCCTGCAAAACGCTCTCAGCATTTGTCAGGAGCGATTCGTGTTCAGCATAAGAGGTCTCAGGTGTCGTAAATTTCACCATCTCTACTTTATCAAATTGATGGATACGTTGTAAGCCGCGGGTATCCTTGCCGTAAGCACCCGCTTCCCGCCGGAAACACGGTGTATAGGCAGTGTAGTAGATAGGCAAATCCTCAGCAGCAAGTATTTCATCGGCGAAAAGATTCGTCAAAGGAACTTCAGCAGTCGGAATGAGAAACAGATCGCTGTCAGGATTCTCTTCATCTCTGTCGCATCGGTACATATCCGACTCAAATTTAGGGAGTTGCCCAGTCCCTGTCATCGTCGGACGATTGGCGAGAAACGGCGGCGAGACTTCCGTATAGCCGTGCTGCGTTGTGTGTAAATCAAGCATGAACTGAATCAATGCACGCTCTAACCGCGCCCCTAAGCCTTTGAACAGCACAAAGTTGCTACCCGCGACTTTCGCACCGCGTTGAAAATCGACGATATCCAACTGCTCCGCGATGTCCCAGTGCGCTTTCAGTTCAAAATCGAAACTCGGCAATTCGCCCCACCTCTTAATTTCGATGTTATCATCTTCAGAGGTGCCGACCGGTGTGCTTACTTCAGGCATATTTGGAATCGTCAGTAGAATAGCGTCTATCTCGGTTTTTGTGTCGTTGTTTTCGGCGGTGAGTGTCTTGATCTTTTGGGAGAGTTCTCGCATCTCTGCTATCGTCTCTGCCGCATCCAATTTCGCCTTTTTGCGTTCTGCGATCTGTTGGGAAACCTGATTCTGGTGTGCTTTGAGGGATTGGGTCTGTGTCAAATTCTCGCGCCAGCGCGTATCCAGTTCTACCAACCGATCCAAGTCAGCCTTCGTCTGCCGATCTGCCAACATCTGGCGCACATCTTCGGTATTTTCGCGAATAAATTTAAGATCAATCACGGCGGTACCGCTCCTCTGTGTTTAGATTTGTGGTGTGCTGTCAGGTCTGTAACGAAAAAGCCACAGCATTGCAAGACACAACCTGTGGCTAATTCGGCATAATAAAAACGGGCCCGACGGGACTTGAACCCGCGACCTCCTGCGTGACAGGCAGGCGCGCTAGACCAACTGCGCCACGAGCCCATAGATAAAAATATCCAACAGGTAGGCGGGACAGGACTTGAACCTGTGACCTACAGCATGTAAGGCTGTCGCTCTAGCCACCTGAGCTACCCGCCCAAATGAGATTTGGGTATCATCTCTTTCAATCTCGTCATCGAACGGTTTTCGTTTCACGGCA
>RKRO01000091.1 GCA_007571355.1 Candidatus Poribacteria bacterium
GCCCTAAACCTAACGGGGCCGTGGCTCCAGGAACACCCCACGGACGCAGCAGTACCCCTACACAAGCAGAAAACGCTTGAAGGGTTTAGGTTTTGCGTTGAGATGTTCAACTCGCGGTTTTTCATGGTTGTTGCATCCGTGCGCGGAAACGCGCGATTTTATGCTGTCATTCCCCATTTGCAAAATATTATACCGAACAAAGGGAAAAAATGTCAAATATTTTTTTCACGATCCGGTGCTGCCTTCGCCGCTTCGAAGTGGCGGACCGCTGCGTCAAACGTGTCCCGGCACCCCGGGTTGCAGAACCCGACGACCTGACCGTCGTACTTGGTTAGCGAGTCTGCCTGTACCGGCTTGCCAGACCAAGGGCATGTCTCGTTGATACAGTCGGCGATGTTGAGATCGGTACTCTTATCTTTCCCAGAAAAACCCTGTTTTTGGCTGTGCAAATTTCTGTGCCTCCTTGGGTGCTTTACACATATCTGCAATACATTTAAACCGGCCACCGATCTTGGAATTGCGTGACCATCGCTTCAGGTGCCCCGTGCTGTGCCAAGAAATTCACAAACGCTTGATAGAGCCGGCGCGCCGCTGCTGTATCCGATTCAAACCGGTTATTCAACTGTGCCGGATCAGTAGGCAGATGGAACAACTGTTTCGGGCGTCCGCGGTTCTCTAAGAGCAGAGACCACTTGCCATCGGTGATATTTCCATGCGGACTGCCCCCATCAGGACTCCATCCACCGACCCATGCGCCGTGCGTAACAGCGTACTCACGTCCGGTGTTCGCATCACCCATAATTGCAGGGAGCAGGCTGTTGCCTTCTACCTGTGCTCCACGTTCTGCGCCAAATACGTCAAGGACCGTCGCAGGAATATCGACAATACTTGCAAGCGCGTTTGTATGGTGTGGTGTCGCATCCGGATGATAAACCAAAAGCGGGATGTGGACAATCTCCTCGTACATACTCAGATTCTTGGCGAGCAGCCCGTGTTCACCCAATAGGAAGCCGTGGTCTGCCATGAAAATAATCATCGTATTTTCGGTCAAACCCATGTACTCAATTTTCCGCAACAGCTGCCCGATCCAGTTGTCAACCAGCGATGCTTCCGCACGGTAGAGGGCATTGAGCCGTTCTGTCTCGCGTTCGTTCATCGGATTGGGCCCGTAAGGCGGATAAATCGGTTCGGGTCCGTCATAATCGCTTGCATCAAAACGTTTCAGGTACCACGCCGGTGCGTCCCACGGTTCATGTGGATCGAAGGTGTCCACCATCAAGTAGAAGTTTTCGTGCTGATAGTTACGTTCCAGCCAATCACATGCTGTTTGCACGGTCTGTGCGACGAAAGTATCCGCCTCCGTCTGCCGAAAGTCCGTATTTCTAATATGGTTGCCGAGTCCTGCGGGTAATTGATTCGGATGTGTCCGTGTATATTCGCGATACCGCAATGCGTCCTGCGACTCATAATCGTACGGATGTGTCTCTAAGCAGTCGCCTTCCTGTCCGCGGATCCACTTCCAGCCCGTGAAACCGCGATAGTAAAAGAAACCGTTGTTAATATGATGGGGTGTATCCGCAATCATCATGCTAACAACCCCCGCCTTTGTTAACTCAGTTGCGATGACAGGGACATCTCGTTTGAGCGGTTCCCATCCGCGCCGACAGATACCGACCTGTCCTGTCACCAGATCCCCTCGGATAGGAACCGTCGGATAACTACACACATACGCTTTATCAAAAACGACACATTTTTCTGCGAAGGCGTTTAGAGAGGGCGTGTATCCCTTTCCGCCATAAATCGCGAGGTTATCGCGTCGAAATGTATCTGAAATAATGTGGATGATATTCATATTCGCGTCTCCATGGTGTTTTTAGAGTGAAGTTCATGTTTACCGGTTATTATACACTGTTCTCGGTTTCTGGTGTAGGCTTTTCACGGGCTGCCATCTGGACCACAGCCGGTAGTAACCCGTAGATGCCCCAAAAAGGGACTCCGATCGCGTCGCCGTTTAAGAGGTTATTGACCGTAAAATGCGCCATCAAAGAAATCTCCGCTGTTATTAATCCGATGACAATAGAACGGTAAAACCCGTCGTCTATTGTTCGCAATGCCCGAAATCCATAACGTAAGAAGGCGAGATTCAGCCATACCCATACGCTTAATCCAACGATCCCCAATTCCGCCATCACTTGGAGGTATTCGCTGTGTGCACCGAGTTGGTATTGCGCCGTGTAACGCCCGACAAGCGCGACATCTTCTTCGTAAAGCATTGCGAAGGCACCGTAACCTTTCCCCAAAATCGGACTTTCAAGGAACATCACGAGTGCCTGTCCCCATCGAAGGAGGCGCGCGCGGTTTGAAGCATAACTGACATCCACTGCGGAGGAAACCCGTTCCGTAATGATGTCGTAGACCCCTGGCAGATTCAGACATACCAATAAAATAGCACTCGCCGCGCCGATAAACAGGATCTTCTTATGCGTAACGCCTCTGCCGAGTTGAAGCAGCATAAAACCGACCGCAACGATGACAGAGAGCCAAACCCCACGCGAAAAGCACATAAGAAGTCCGACACTGAAGCAAACCAACCACGCCGTCCATAACACCCGGTCATAGGGGCCGTTATCAAATAGGAATCGACTGAGGCTGACCAGAAAGAAAATTGCCGTGAACGCACCATAGACAGAGTAATTCGTAAACGGTGCCCTTCGATAAGCACTCGTCCACTGCCATGCGTCAATATGGTAAATTAGGACAATAACCGTCCAGATAACAGCGATCGCAGCGGAAGGAAAGATCGCAATAAACAGGCGTTTCAGTGTGGCCCGGTTTCGGATAACAGCGTGGACAATCACACTAAACAGCATATACACCGTTGCACGCAGCGCGCCTTTGAGTGTACCCAAAACATCAGGCGTGTTGATTGCTGAAAGGAAGGTAACGAAGATATAGAGGCAGAGCGGAACAGAAAAAGGGAAGGAATCCGCCGACTTCTCCTTCTGGAGTGCTCGATCCACTATTTTTTGGCCGCAGTAAACAGCGACGAGCATACCTAACAACGGTTCTGTCGGCGTTTGAATCTCAAAACGCCCCGGAAGGATGTAGCGAAATGAAAACGGCAGCGCGACTAAAAGCAGATAGACCGCGAGTTCCATACCCAAAAAGACGAAAGCGGCAGTCGCTGCCAACAAACTGAAAAGTGGGAGTGACGTATCGGCGTATTTACCGATAATACCTCCGAACACGAGACATACAAAAAAAGGAAGAATTCGCTTGCCGTGCTTTAAAAACATCCCCTAAAGATTATCGGTCACCGGTTAAAATTTCATTTTTACACCCAACCCGATTGCAGTACCATCTAAAATCAGGTTAAGCGGTATAGCACCGGTTGTCTCTACGGTATTGAGAATCCGCTTCAACTCAAGGTTGAGAACGAGATTATGTTCCCACTGCATCAGTTCTGCACCGATAAGGACATATCCGGTTGGGCCGGCAGAACTATCGTCGAAACTGATGCCTTGTGTTTCAATCAAGTCAATTGCGCTGCCGCCAAAACGCGTCCCCAAGAAACCGACACCGCCTCCGAAATAAATCGGAAGAAAATCGGAGAGCAATACCGGACGATAGATGAGTTGATACGAAACAGGGATCAGTGTAGCAGAGAGGTTCGCCGAGGTAGGTGGCGGAATATCGAGTTCCATCTGCCAATATCCGATCTCGAAACGAGAGTCTAACTCTGGGGTGTGTTCAAATACGACAGAAACCGTGGGCAATAGTTCGCCAGGAATATCGGATACACCGACACTCTGAAGAATATCGGTCAAATCGCCTAACTCTGGCTTGTATGAAAAAAGCGAAAGTTGAAACGCTGGAAAACGAAGGTGTTCACCCAAAAAATCTCGGACAGGTGATGGTCTTAAAGGTGTGGCATCAACAGCATTCGTGCGGGTTAGGCAGGTCATCAGGAGTATAAGAGACATGAAACATGCAAATATCAGACGCATATCAAGAAGGTCC
>RKRO01000495.1 GCA_007571355.1 Candidatus Poribacteria bacterium
TTTGCTACTTCTAAAACTGAGGCGCAGCAAGCCATAGGTTTCCAAACCTCCTAACACCCATAAAACATCTCAACGTTTTGGGTGAATTTGCGTCTAATTTATTATAACCAACACAGATTCCTCGTATATTATCGTAACGCCAGTTAGAAAAAATAGGAGCGGTTTCCCAAGCAGACGCGAATTCACCATAAAAGCAATAAATTCCGCGAAAAGCGGTGATTTTTAGAAGGGCAACCCCCCTTGATCCCCCCTTATCAGGGGGGTAGGCGGACGCTCAGCGGAAAAGCGGCTGCTTTAGGTATTTATCAAACTCACGTTATCGTAACATCCGAAAATAAATGGACACTTGGACAAGGCTACCCCCTTTACGATAAAGCGCGAAAATACATTGACACACCACGCCATATTGCTTGATCGTAAGGGTTGGGTAACCCAACCTCTACTATGATCACTAAACTTTGGACAGTTTTTAGTTCTATGTCACAGATACGGCATAGCCTTTCAGAACACAGAGCACGCCGCTGACGTGCAGGATTTTTATTATTAAAGTGCCACACATACGCGAAGTTTTGGGAAAATAGAGAGCCCTTTGAAAACACAACGCTCACGCGACAAGAATTGTCCAAACGATAGTATGATCAGGCAGCTAATCTTAACTTTACGAAAAGGCATATTCATCTATGAGCACTCTCGTTCAGAAAACTTTTGAAAAGATGAAACAAGAGGCACGAAAAGTCATCGTCGGGCAGACAGAGCTCTTTGAACTGGTCGTTGTCAGCCTATTTTCAGGTGGACATGTCCTGTTAGAAGGTGTGCCTGGCACCGCGAAAACACTGATTGCTAAAACGTTAGCGATGATCGTCTCTGGGCAGTTCAGTCGTGTGCAGTTCACGCCCGACCTAATGCCGTCGGATATCGTCGGGACGAGTGTTTTCGATTTGGCGACGAACCAATTTAACCTCAAACGCGGTCCCGTTTTCACAAATGTCCTCCTTGCTGATGAGATCAACCGTGCCCCTGCGAAGACGCAATCCGCGCTCTTAGAATGTATGGAAGAACGACAGGTGAGCATTGATGGGGGGCGCTATGCGTTGTCTCCGCCGTTTATGGTCCTGGCAACGCAAAACCCTATTGAGTACGAAGGCACCTATCCACTTCCCGAAGCACAACTGGACCGGTTTCTGTTCAAATTGCGCGTTGATTACCCTGGTCGGGAGGTAGAAACAGAGATTCTGATGAACTATCACAACGGCTTTAACGCCACCCGCTTAGAGACAGTTGGGGTTGAAAGCGTTGTTGACAGTTCATCCGTTCAAGCATGCCAGGCAGCAATCCAAGGTGTCACTGTGGAGGCTTCGATTTTCAACTATATTGTCGGTTTAGCGGCAGCCTCCCGTAATTCCAATGAGTTGGTACTCGGGGGCAGCCCGCGTGCCTCCATCGCGCTCTTATTGGCGAGCAAGACCTACGCTGCGCTGCAAGGGCGCGACTACATCCTACCTGATGATGTCAAGTTCTTAGCACCGCACGTTTATCGGCATCGGATTCTGCTGAAGCCTGAAGCAGAAATTGAGGGGCTCACCCCAGACGATGTGATTGATCGACTGCTGGCAGAGACAGAAATTCCGCGTTAGGTTAAAATATGCATCTTAGCAACCGTCTCTTCATCTTCCTGCTTCCGATAGCGATTCCGATCTTGCTTTATAATGTTGCCTCAAACCTGTTATTCATTGGCGTTGCCTACCTTGCGCTTCTGATCGTTGTGGGTGTCATAGATTATGTCACGAATCCGTTGTATAAAAGCGTTGAGGTGCGTCGTGAGATGAATTCAAAGTTTTCGTTGGGTGTGGAAAACGTTGTGACGTTGCAGATTGCCAACCGATCGCGGCATCCATTAAGGGTGCGGCTCAAAGACGACTTCCCTGACGCATTTCTGTATGAAACCGTTCTCCACGACTGCCGTGTTTCACCGATGCACGACGCGCAAATAACGTATCGTCTGACACCGCTCCGGCGTGGGATTTATCAATTCGCTGACATCCATCTACAATGTTGGGGGGTTTTAGGATTGATTGTGCGTCGGCGGCGGTTTTCGGCTGCGGCGGAGATAAAGGTCTATCCGAATCTTCAAGCAGTTCGGCAATACGAACTCTTGGTAAAACGAGGGATGCTTCACCAAATTGGGCTTAAGACTGCTCGGCAGTTCGGAGAAGGCACAGAGATGGAACGGCTACGTGAGTATTCACCGGACGACGATTTCCGGCGTATGGATTGGAACGCCACTGCCCGACAGCGGAAACCGATTGTCCGAGAGTTCGAGACGGAACGCAGCCAAGACGTTGTGATTATGTTGGATACGGGGAGACTTATGGCATCGCCAATCCTGATGGAGATGTCCACACTGCACACCACGGAGTCGCCAACACAAAAAGCGATGCATAAGTTGGATTACGCCATCAATACGACATTGATGACGGCTTATGTCTCGATGCTGAAGGGCGATAAAGTCGGGTTGATCGCCTTCGCGGATACTGTCCACCAATACCTTGCACCGAAGCCGGGCAAGAAGCAGTTTCTGACGATGTTAGAGACCATCTATGCCCTACCCGTTCACTCGATTGAACCTGACTTTGAGGAGGCGTTCAAATATCTGGCATCAAAACAGCGCAAACGCGCTCTTATTATCCTCTTTACCGATATCTTAGACAGCGATTCCGCTGAAGGCATCGCTGCCTACGTCTCGCAACTCTCCAGACACCACCTCGTTGTTTGCGTTACTTTAACGGACTCCGGCATTGTGGCGTTGGCTGATCAGAAGTTCACGGATTCCAAGTCGGTCTATCAGAAGACGATTGCGGAACGGTTATTGCAGGAGAAACATGCGACCTTAGAAATTTTGCGCCGTCAAGGTGTCATCACAATTGATGTCCCGGCGCATCAGTTGACGATGGCGGTGGTGAATAAATATCTGGAGCTTAAGGCGAAGTCGAGGATTTGAGGCTCGGTATACTCGCGCTGCGTTGTGTCTCCGGCTCGGGGTTAGTAGCGTTCGGGGCCTTCATTGCAAAAAGATAAGTGAACAGCAGGATTCCTGTCAGGGCACCGAACCCGATTTTGACAGCATTTGGCAATTCAGAAGGTGACACAAAGCCTTCAATTGTTCCCGCGACGACGAGCAAGGCGACACAACCACCGAGCATCTGGATCGCGATTTTCGCAGCGTCGGTCAAGGCACGTTTCCGTGTAAAGTGTGACGGGGCAATAAGGGCGTATCCTAACTTCAGCCCTGCACCCCCGGCGATGAAAATTGTTGTCAGTTCGATGTAGCCGTGCGGCGATACAAACGACCAGAGTGCCAAAGCGGCACCGTTGGCATGGCACAACCCGGCAATCGCACCGATGTGGATACCGTTATAGACTAAAATGTAGGCAGTGCCGACCATGAACATGATGCCCCACGCGAAGGCGAGGAACGCGACTCGGATATTGTTCGTCATCACAAAAGAGGCGAATAGGTTTCTCATTTCCGCTGAGGTATCGTTCCACGCACCGTTCTCTAACTCCTTGATATGTGATACGTACTGTTCAGGGATCAGTTTTTCCGCCAATTCTGCGTTTGTCAGTCCGATCCAATAGGATGCTGCGAATGCGATGGCAAACAATAGGAAGGATGCAATAACGAAACTCAGATTTTCCCGGAAGACTGTCGGAAACCCGAAGTGAAGAAATTGCCGAAATGTGCCGCGTTTGAACGGGGAGGTCTGGTAGACGGTGGCATGCGCGCGGGAGGCGAGTTCATTGAGGTAGGGAACACATCGGTCTTGGGGAAAATCACGGCGTGCAACCGCCAAATCGGAGGTGACACGCCGATAGAGATAACCGAGTCGATTCAGTTGTTCCGCGTTTGCATTTCGCGGATGGTTGAGCAGTGCCTCAAGTTCGTTCCATGTTGGTTGTTTCTTTTCGATGAATTCTGTTGCTGTCATGATTAAATCGTTCCTGTCGATTTTTGACTT
>RKRO01000277.1 GCA_007571355.1 Candidatus Poribacteria bacterium
GCCAAATACCGATACCGGTATACATAAAAAATGTTCTGAGTTTGTAACGCTGGTTTGCGTACGCATAGCTTGCTAAGATATCTTTTTCGCTATGAAAACCACTCCAGACCATACTTTCATAAACTGCGTACCGATTATTAAAGGAATTTTGCGCCAATAAGGCACCGACGATAGATCCACCTATCCCTAACACTGTTAGGCTGCCTCGGTAGTAACCACGACTGTAAAACTGTCCCCATCCTGGAACGAAGGCGGAACGCACCATCGCTCCGATAGGTGAGACAAGTTTAACCTGTTCCTCTATATCAGGTGTTTTTTCTGTTGTTTCTATGCTGTTTTCAGCCTCCTGCGCAAAACTGGCATGGAGGCTGAAAAATAGTAAAGCGATGATTAGCAAAAATCGCATTTAATTTATGTAGGCTTCGCGGCCTCGGATCCTCGAAGAGGTCTACGAAGTTTCTGCTACTCCTATCAATTAGCGTCGACGCTTTGTACGTTGCGTCGTCCGGCTTCGATCATCATCGTCATCGTCGTTTGAACTGCTTGAACGACTCCGCGATGAACTTGAACTTGATGTCGTCGGACGTGTCCTCGTTTTTGTAGAAGATGAGCTGCTTACGCGTGTGCGTGAACTCGTTGAATTTGAACTGCGGACACTTGATTTTGCACGCGACGAATTTGTGGTTGAGCTGCTTACGCGTGTGCGCGAACTTGAAGTCGTGCTTCTATACGTCGGGCGCGAAGTACTGCTTGTACTTGAAGAGAACGATTTGTTCGTTGCAGTGGTTGAACGCCTATAAAGCGGGGTCGTCCGTTGTGTCTGAGTGGAACTTTTGTAGCGACTCAGATTCTGGGTTGTGGTCGTCGGATAACGCCGCTGTTTGCTGCTTGTGCTCTGTGAGGAATAGGTGCTTTGCCTTATCCTGTTTTGACGGAGTGCTGAGGCTGAAGCGACGGCGCGCCGTTTCTGATCGATGATTGACTGACGTGCAACCCGTTCTGATGTCGCCGGTGTCTGCTTCCGGTGGTTTTCGAGTGTGGTGTGAACGCTCCTCCGGAGGGCGCCACGATCCTGTCTTCGGGTGTTCACAGACAACCTGCTACGGCTGTACTGTTGGCGCGTCTGTTCATGCTGCGCACTCCACCGATTCAGTTGTGTCCGCCGTTGGTAAACTTTCGGTGTGCCGCGATAGGCACCATAGGAACCGTAATACGGCGAATAATAACGGTAGTAGGCACGTGGATAGTAGCCGCGGTAGCGTCCGAGATATCCCCCATAATACGAACGGATTGAGAGATAGTGGTGATCGTAAATTGGATAACTCCACCGGAGATAATAGTCATAGTCTGTGGCGTAATAGATAGGGCCGTCATAAAAGTAGAGATATGTGTAACGATGCCACGGCCGCCAACGGTAGGTTGGTGTGTAGCGTTGAATTATTCTAACTTTCGGTTGCCTACGATACGTGGAGACCTCAAGGTACTCTACATCAATCTGCTCGCCGCCTTCGGCAACAATATGGAGTTCCATCCATCCATCTTTGACATGACCCGCTGCCGGGATCTTAATATGTTCGGATCGATTTTTTGCTCGGAGGACAAAGGTATCGCCGTAGCGTGTCTCTTTAGCGTTTTCATCATAGTAACCGCGACGTGTTGCCTCACGTTTGGTATTACGGATCCATGCACGCCCCGCAATCGGTTCTTCATAATCTTCAATTTCGAGGCGATGTGGTTCGCCTCGGTATCGTACCAAGACTTCAATATACTGTGTTGCTGCCGGGATCTCAAACAGATAGACCGCGCTGGCAATTGCAAATTCGTAGTTGTCTGCATCGTGAGCGTCGCTTGACCAAGCGGTGAGTCGAACACCATCCTCAAATCGTGGGCTGGCGGTAATTGTTGCATTCCCGCGTTCTATCCATTCGTCAACGTCGCTCGCAATACGATGCTCGCGACTCAATCGGTCTGCGTAATAGTCGTAGTCTGCCTTCGCGAGGGTTGACAACCCAGTGATTACAAAGCAGCTGATGAGGCATACTATGCTTAAAGTCGAAATCCGGGTTTTCATGAGAGTTCTCCTCTATGTCGTGTCCTTCATGTGGCATTACCGACAGGCGTTTAAACCCGTTGCGCGCTGTGCCGCGTGAACAACTTACCTTAATTTTATAGTTATTGCAAAAATGATACAATTTTCTCCCGAAATTGTCAAGGATTAATCGAGGTTGACCGATTTCTCGTTAGCCTCAATCTCTTTTACCTATGATTTCGATATTCTGATCGCAATTCCCGCTTTGGTTATGGGTAGACTGCTTGCGAATGCTGATGAACCTAACAAGTCTGGAATTTCCTACCGCTTTGGTATCAGTTTGATACCTCTCTTTTTCGCGTGCTCACGCGCAAGTGGCGTGATAATTGTCTTTGTCCCGTAGACCAATTCCCGCACATTGGCATCCAGATTTGAAATAATTGATGCGCTAATCAGAGGTCCGTCCAAACTGGCGGATGAGTCGCTCGTTTTATCGTTAACCGACTCAGCGATCTGTATCATAGGTACCAATTGAACGCCGAGTGCGGACAAAACGTTTACATATTCGACCTGAATAGCATTAATTTGTTGAGATGCCTTATCTTGCTTAAGTGAATCGCAGGCTGCTATGACTGTTTTGCCTTTCGCTAGGGCTTCATACACCACATAAATAGCCGGTGTGTCCACGAACCCTAATGCAAGTTTCGCTGCCATCGGATGTGAGAAAACAGGTAGCACAATTTGTTGGTGGATGTCCACGAAAGATGATATATCCGTTAAAGTGTTCTCTTGTAGGACGTTTTCTTCACCAAAGGCTGCATGAATCGATTCGAGATTTAGAATTTTAGTTGCGAGATCGGATAAAATTATTGTAATTTTCCATCCATCTTGCATGCAAGTCTGCAGCTGCTGGAGCGGTTCATCCAATCCGAGTTGTGTCGCACCGAAGACTGCAAGGAGCCGTTTCTCGTCCGCAGCCTGTGGAGTGGCAGGCGCGTGTTCCTCGAGTACCTGCTCTACGATTTTCCTGATCTGGTCAACCAGTTCTTGATTCATGTTGTTTTGCAATTGGGAAACCTACCGCACGATTTCAACAGGCTCGCCGCCTTTCAAACCGGCAGCATTGGCATCGTCGGTATCTAAGTGCATCTGAAGTACATAGTCTTCAGAAATTTTAGGGCGGACGTTTTCAAATATCAAGGCACGTTCACCGTGGAAATGGACTTTTAGGAGGTCTCCATCTCGAATATTGCGTGCGTCAGCATCGCTGGGTGTCATGTGGATGTGTCGTGTGGCGCAAATAGCACCCTCTTCCAAATAGATACTTCCTTCGGGTCCGATGAGTGTAATCGGTTCTGCGCCGTAGAGGTCGCCTGAATCTCGAATCGGCGGATTTAATCCGAGGCGTATTGCTTCCGTTTGTGCGACTTCAACTTGTGAGTAATCCCGGACGGGTCCAAGGATACGTACGGCTTCAATAGCACGCATCCGTTTCCCCACGATGGTCAGTGTTTCATTCGCTGCAAACGCTTCGGGTTGATAGAGCGGGGCGTAGACAGTGAGTTGGTGCCCAGCACCATAGAGAATTTCAAGATGTTCTTGTGTTACGTGAGCATGCCGTGCTGAAACCCCGACGGGAATTTGCTGCTGCTGCGTGACAGCATCACATGCGCGGTTTCCAGGGTCACAACTTTTCAAAGCGCAACCACTGCACGCTTGGTCTGTCGACAATCTATTCACAACACGACGGGTAATCAGTTCTACAAGGGCACGGTCTGGCATCTATGATTCGCCTTTTTGGTTAGGTTATTCCGAAAGTTCTTAGGGAAGGTGAACAATTTACGCTTTCTTTAAGATAGTTTCGACTTCAGTGTGTGGGCGCGGAATTACATGTACAGAAACGACTTCGCCGACACGTGCGGCGGCTTCAGCCCCAGCATCCGTTGCAGCTTTCACTGCGCCGACATCACCACGCACCATAACAG
>RKRO01000571.1 GCA_007571355.1 Candidatus Poribacteria bacterium
AGTGAAGGGGTTGGACATCATACTTCCAAAAAAATAAGGATTATCAGGATAAGTCAAACATGCCCAAATACCGTGGTTAATACGAGCAATATCAAGATAAGCCAAGTAGACCTCGGCATATTCATTTTTCGCGTACTTCTTCACATAGGCATGTAATGCTTTAAGTGTTTTGTCAAAATCTTGAAATAGGAACCGATCTGCCTTTTGTATGAGGTAGTATTCCGCAATAGGGGCCCAGCGACTGTTTGGATAGCGTTCAAGCAGCCGTTCCAAAAAGCCGTGCCAATACACATAGCAGCCCCCAGGTTCACTCCAAATGAAACCAGCCCCTAACCTATTTAGGCGTTCAATTTTTTCGCTCTGGGTAAACCCAAGCTTACGATCTATTCTCTTGTTCAAGAATTCCATCGTAAAAGGATGGGGAATCCATTTACAAAGCATATTCGCCCGCCAAAGTGCTTCTTCTTGTTTTTCACTTTTTTCATCGCTCACCAACAAGGGTTCTAATGCAACAAGGGCTTCATAAAACTTCAACTCTGTAATCAAAGCCTCAGCCTTTTCAAGAGTGTTCTCGGTCTCTCCAAAAACCGTTCCCCAAACCGAGACACAGAAAAAAATCATGAAAAACGTTAGGTGCCTCATCTTGTATTTCCTCCATCCATTAATGCACTTACCAAATTAATCGGGCAGTGCACGGAATTTTCCTAATGGTATCGCTTCAAGTCCTGTGTGATCCTGCGGAGTTGTTCCTGAATGTCTGCTGGCACGCGTGGATTAAACGGCCCCCCGGCTCCTGCAGCAATATCATCAAAGCCGCTTAAAATCATCGCCTCAACGACTGCAGAATAATTATAGATCCGATCGTTCATGAAACGGATTTCTTCAAGCGGTGCGATGTCTGCCTCAATACGAGCAGAAGTCTCATAATCACCGCGGCGTTGTGCATTGTTGATCTCATCCGAAGCACGCGCGAAAACGCCCGCGATGCCGGAGGTGTGTCCGACTGCACCTAACTGCGCAGGACGCGTGCACCTGTCCCCAATCCCCCACATCACAATACCATTATCACTTACACCTTCAATGAGTGGCTTAACATCCTCTTCATCTGTCCCGATCTTCACACCAATGAAATGCGGTGAATCGTTTAGAAGGCGGATAACCGCTGATAAGTCGCGCTTCTGGCGGAAATAGTAGAGAAAACGCGCGCCACAAGTCGTACCATATCTCTCACCGAATGCCATGTACTGTTGGTAGATACCTTCAGGATTAGAGATTCCGGTCAGTGGCATAAGTAGATAAGCGTCTGGTGGTCTACTGAGTTTCGTCTGTGCTTCAATGAGTTGACCGGCTTGATGGATGGGATTGGGAACAATACCGGATATGAGGATGCCGTCATCACTGATCTGTTGTCCGGTTTTGTCAATGAGGCGCAGCTGCTCAGTTTCACTGATGTGATGAATCAGGCTTGTTCCAGCGATAGCAATGACGCGCTTTCGTCCTTCGTCAAGGTAGTTATTACGCATCAAATAGGCGATATTTTTGGCGTGTCCAGTGTAATCAATCTTACCTTCTTTGAAAGGGATGATGGGAATCGCCGTAACCGAATTAAGCGCATCCAGGAGTTGTGGTATCTCTAATGACATAGCGGCTCCTTTTGATGAAATCAAAATCTTTTGCGTAGTACAAACATCCCGGTGGTTGTACCTGTCAATATATCAGTTTTAATATCTATATCAAACATTCGGGTTTGTGCCGGCACCGGGGTATTTTCTAAACGTGCGTTGATACGTTTCGCCGTGATACGTGCCTCCACGGCACTAATAACGTGGTTTAGAATCGCCAAGCCTAAAAAGAATCTGGCACGCTCGAAAGTATCATTGGCTTGTTGCCGCAAATCAAACGCTTCCAATCGGTATTTTGAACTGATGCCTTTATTCTCAATATCGCCATGTTTCTCATTTTTTAGGTCAGGGTCAATATCTGCCCAGTACCACTTACCGGTGCGAGTGCGCGTCGCCTCAGAATCGTAGACGTGATTCCATGTTTCATACTGTGTGGCGTGTTCAAAATCCTCTATAGGATCCCAATCTTCAAAGGATCCTGCACCAATAAAGACGACATGCTCTCTGACAATATCACGATAGTCATCGCGTGTGTTTGAGGCAGCGTTCCTTAAAATAAAAAAGGCTGCGAGGAAACCGACCTCTGCTGCAGTATAAAGATAACCGTACTTAGCACCGGCATAGAGTTGCCCCATACCCGGAATCACAAGCGAATAGAGGAACGCCTCGTTTGGAGATTTCCGAGGCTGTCGCACTTGATTTGCCGTTAAGGATTCATTCGCCAATGCCCGGTTACCGAGTGCTGACTCCAGATAGAAAGCCGTAAATGGTTCCGCAGGAAAAGCATCAGACGCAAGGCAAACCCCAGGCAATAGACTTAATAGTAGCACAAATATCAGAATTTTAGTATTAAATCTCACTTTTGGTGCCCTCTTAAAAGAAGATGATTCCAGTCGCTTCAATGAGCCGTTGATTATTGGGACCGAAACTCGGACCGTAACTTAGATCAAGATTAAAGAGATATATTTTCACGCCGATACCACCGGTAAAATGGTCTATCAAATTCGGTAGGTTGATACCGGGTTCGATTTTATAGCCGACCCGAAGTGCCAGAATATTTCCGAGCCAGTATTCTAAACCAACATTCTTTTGCAGATGCCGCCATTCAAACGCTCGGATACCGACACCGCGATCCGAAAGCAGCTGCTCCCGCGTCAGTTTTTCCTCTCTTTCAGCGTTGAGTCGTTCTAAGTCGAGTGCCAGTTCGTCTTCATCCTCTGTCAACTTATCAACATAAGCAGTGATACCGCTGACAAAGCGGAGATGGTTATATCTATCACGGTAAAGACTTGTAGATGTCCCGATGCGAAGAAGCCGGGGTAGCGGATCGGCTTGGTTTTCATCAATAAACGAAATACCCGGTCCGATGTTCTGAATTGCGACACCGATGGTCGTTGGGACAGGTTCAAACCGGAGGAGATATTGTGCTCCCAAATCGACAGCATAAGAACTCCCGTTCTCGCGCCCGAGCACCATTCGAATAATTTTACCGTTGATACCTGCAGATAAAGACTCCGTAACCCGGTCTGCGTAGGAGAATGTAAGTGCGAAGTTGGTGCCGAGGCTTTCCTCACGTAATACGTCTGGAGAATCCGTTGTAACAGCAATAGTGCCTTGCCCCTGCATTTGGAGTGTCGCGCCAACAGTCCCGAAATCGCCGAGTGGCATCGCACCGGAGAGGAAGGTATAATATAACCCTTCACCCGCTTCACCAAAAGGCGCGCTATAATCCGTATAAAACATTGAGGCTTGTGCCGCTTTCTGGCCCGAACGGAGTCTGCTTTCTGGCATATCCGCGAGACCGCTTGGATTCCAAAGCGATGTCGTCACATCCCCCGACATCGCATAAAACGCATCGCCGAGTGCTCTTGCCCGTGCCCCGCCACCGAGATTCAATATCTGCGCGCCTGTCCGTCCAGGTCCCGCGAGAACCGGAAGCGAAACACCAAGCAGTAAAAGTAGTATAAAGGTTTTGCGAACAAAAAAGTACACTGCGTTGTAACCCCTCTTTTTCAATCAAATTTTAATTCTGTCTCTGTGTATGTCTTTTTGCTGTCATTATATAATAACGCAATTGACCTTAATAACGCAAATCGCTTTAATCCGTTTACTTTTATCCCAATAATTAAGCACAATACAATCCAGAGCCATTTATTGATAATGTAAGTTGCCGCTTGTCGCATCACCTATTAGGGTGTGCATCTTCGCGAAAATCACACAGAAGCCACCCAATTCTTAGGAAAAATGAATGATTCTCGGTAAAAAAGGGTGTTCGTAGATATGAAATCATAGAGGTAGCAAGTTGAGTTATTTATACTAAAGTCAATAATTAAAGAGACATTTCAGTGATTGCGGAGATTATCCCCTTGTAGGGGCG
>RKRO01000295.1 GCA_007571355.1 Candidatus Poribacteria bacterium
TGTACAATCGTATCAATATTATATTGGATCATCCCAATGTAGGTGCCCTCAGGTGTCCCTTCGTTTCCCATAGCGTCTGTAAAGAGCACACCACCGATCTTCACATCAAACCCTTTGGATTTCACAGCGGCTTGTACCGCTTCGAGACTCCGTGAAGAGACGGATGACTCTACAAAAATAGCAGAGATACGCCGCTCCGCAATAAACGTCGCCAATTCCTGCACATCAGCGATACCGACTTCTGTTGCAGTGCTCATACCTTGTAATCCGCGGACCTCAAACCCATACGCCTTTCCGAAGTAGTTAAAACAGTCGTGCGCTGTCACAAGGACGCGTTGCTGAGATGGCACGCGTCCCACTTGCGACTTTACGTATGCGTTGAGTTCTATGAGTTTCGCGAGGTAGCCTTCGGCGTTGCCCCGGTACAGGGCAGTGTTATCGGCATCGAATTCACTCAGGGCATCGCGAACCTTTCCCACCGCTTGCATCCAAAGTTTCACGTCAAACCATAAGTGCGGATCGTAGAGTCCCTCGTATTCTGCGGGTGTTAACAGCAGACTCCGATCTACTGCGTCTGTTACGGCGACCGTTAGGGCATCCTCCGACATCTTCGCAAGGATGTCCACCATTTTTGCTTCAAGGTGCAGCCCGTTATAGAAGATGATGTGCGCTGAACCGAGCCTTTGAACATCTTTAGGTGTCGGGTTGTAAAAGTGCGGGTCTACGCCAGGTTCCACTATCCCGGTCACCTCAACGCGCGTACCTCCGACATTTTTAACAATATCCGTAATCATACCGATCGTGGTAACAATGCGAAGTTTATCGTCTGTGGCAACATTAGGTTGTCCCTTCGGATCACAGCCAGACCCTACCAGTATGCCTATTAAACACACTGAAATGTATATTCTCTGCATAGTTTTTCTTTGCATAATTTTATACATCTTCTGGCTTGCATGCTGGACAGGTCTTACAGAGGTACCGATTTACAAGGTGTGCGGAGGCGAGTAAAATCGCACCGATACTGTAGAAGACCACTTCAAAAGAGCCTTCAACGACTGTCCGTGCGGTGGCGATGAATGCCAGTGCCACTATCAATATTAACAATGCGCGCCAACGTCGGTGGTGTCGAATGCCCCACGCTAAACTCCCGATTGCCAGTGCAATGGCACCACTGATAAAGACTAATTCAGCGCGCT
The DNA here is from genome assembly GCA_007571355.1 of Candidatus Poribacteria bacterium. GTDB lineage: Bacteria > Poribacteria > WGA-4E > WGA-4E > WGA-3G > WGA-3G. The sequence goes on from RKRO01000295.1 coordinate 1,197, forward strand.
CAGTCGCAAGGAAACCTAACCCAATCAGAGGCAAAACAGCGACTAAAAGCGGCATTGCAAGGCAATGGATGGCGCACGCGACGGAGAGGCACGCGCCAGTCGTATCCGCTAATTCGTGGTTAAAATTTCTTTTCATTTGACTTTTATCTCCTTAGAAAATTAAGGACAAGGCGGTATCATGAAATTGTCGCCCATCCCACAGTTTTAAAAATTAAGTTTATACAAAAGTTTCACATTCCGTCCCGGTTCTGGCATTGCTGCTTTGATGCGGGACAGATGTTCGCGATACGTTGTATCAAAGAGGTTTTCAATCTCGAAAACTACCATGTTCTCAAGCTGCCACCATGAAAAATTGAGATAGCTCCCGATATCGTAGACGAGATAGCCGTCTGTCGGTTCCTCAAATTCACCGAGCCGGGTCTGGCTTCCAGAGAAACGGGATGCAACATACAAATGCAACGGAGTAGGTGTGTAACTGATGACGAATTTACCGTTGAAGGGTGGGACACGCTCCAGCGGCTGCCCATTGGGTTCAATAGTTCCGTTGACGTAACTCATATTGAACTGAAAATGGATCTGTGAGAAGAGCTCACCGCCTATTTGGATTTCAGCCCCATCCATTACAACGTCGTGTCCCATGTATTGATAAATCCACAGCCATCCCGCTGCGCCGCTGCCCCACTCTTTTTGACCGGTTTTCGTCGGAATGAGATAGTTCTGTATCTGATTCCTGAAAAGCGCAAGATTGAGTCTGAACCTGTCGTCTGCGTATTTGACGAAGAGTTCAGTGCCATACCCGTTTTCGGGTTCTAATTTTGCGTTGCCAATCTCGTAGGAATAGACAGCGAGGTGGGGACCATCGCTGAAAAGTTCCTCGATACCGGGTGCGCGAAACGTTTTCATCAAGGTAGCCCCAGTACTCAGCCTATCCGTCCAATGGTAAATTCCAGAGGTAGCCCCGGAGAAACCGTTGAAATCGCGGCGTTGGACGGTTCCAGCTCGGACAACTGCCCCAGGCCTAAACGGTTCCGAACGCCTAAGGTCGTAGCGGATAGCCCCCTGTACGGTGAGTTTGTCGAAGTTACACTGGCTCAGATAAAATCCTGCCAACGCGAACTCACGGGTGTGCGGTGTCCAATAAAATCCATCTGTGGCATGGTCTCGGTATTCCCACCAAACCCCTGCGACGGCGTTGCCCAATACGTGAGCCATCGCTGAGACGTTGTAGGTTAACAGACCAAATTCGACACCAAGTCTCCCGTTGGACTCCCACTCTTGATGCTGATAACGCGTATAAGCAGTCTGGAGTTTTACCTTTTCAAGTATTGTTGTATTGAAGCGGTACTCCATCTGTCCTTCATAACGTTGCTTGTCGAGCGCGATGTTAACCCCGCGAATGTGTCCCTCTGGTGAGCCGGGGACGCCGTAATCTGAGCGATACCTGCTGCCAGAGGCTCCGATGAAACCCCACGGCTTAATCAGCGCAGCACCGCCTGAAAAATTAACATTTGAAAGGGCGGTGTTTTCGAGCACACCTACCGGCGTTTGTATATCAGATGCAAGGCGCCGATTCCATTCTACATTGCCCGCAAAATCACCCATTGGGAACGTAAAACCGGTTGTTCCGGTCAAACCTGAGTTTACAGATTCACTCTGGAACGTTAGATGTATATCCAGCTGTCTCGGTCGAATTTGGGGTATGTTATTGCTTTTGACGTTGATAACCCCCCCCAGGGTACTTGAGCCGTAAATGAGCGATGCAGGTCCCCGCGTAATTTCAATTCCCTCAGCAGTCGTCGGATCAATAGATACGGCATGGTCAGCACTGGATGCGGATTTATCACCTGTGCGTTCGCCGTTCTCAAGGATGAGCAGCCTGTCGCCGCCCAATCCACGAATAACGGGACGCGCAATCGCCCCTCCCATCATTCGTTGTGAAATGCCTGTCTCATCTGCCAACGTATTCGCCAAGGTCATCCCTAACCGTCTTTCGAGTTCTGTTTCGTCCAATGCTAAGCCGGTTGTTTCCTCAAACTGTGAAAGCGAGCGATTTGAACTGTAGACCCTGATGGTTTGCAGTTGAAACGGCAACGCTTCCATTTCAATCTTGAGGTAAGGCGTGGCTGCATTGACATCAATTACCCGTTCAAAGTGTTGATAACCGACTTTCAGAAACTGGAGCGTCTGCTGTCCTTCGGGTACTGCGTCAAACTTAAATCGCCCCTTTGCATCGGTCCGGACGCTTCGCTCAAGTCCCTTAATACGGACCGTAACCCCATCGAGTCGCGTGCTGTTCTGTATTTTAACAACATCTCCTTCCAGAGCCCACGTTGTGTTCGTGTCACTGTGGGCCTCCTTGAGATGGCAAAATAGACAGACGATTATCCCGGACACCAACACGAATAGGTAGGGACGCTTTCTAAGCATCCCTACCGTGGGAGATCTGTGCGGACAAGCACAAGTGCTTAAACAAGTGCTTAACATGGTGTGCCCCTTATTGAACGGTTACCGGTATGAGAAGTGCTCCGGTGAAATCTGGGTGGTCCCCGTGAAGAAGTTGAAGTTTGATGCTCGTTTTGCCTGCCTTCAATCCCTCGAGTCCAAACGGTAACTCTTCATCGTGTTCATCTTCACCTTCGGCGTGCTCTTCTTCACCGTGTTCATCGTGGGCGTGTTCATCGTGGTCCAGATGGATCTCGATAATAGCGGAATCGTACTCCGACAAGCCCAAGCCGAATTCTTCTTCATGACCATGTTCATCCACGCCCTCTACTTCATCGAGG
>RKRO01000254.1 GCA_007571355.1 Candidatus Poribacteria bacterium
CCTGCTTGCGGAGGGGAGGGGGGCTCTTTATAAAAATGTTCCATTAATTCTGGGATCCACTATATTTAGATGAAAAATAAAAGATCTATAAAAGATCTAAGGGATTACAGCCCTGACGCAGCGGAACCCATAACTGTTATAGGTTAACGTTGGGGGTGCCGCGCCACAATAAGCAACCTTCAAAGTTTTTGGACGACTCGCCCAAGAACCGCCACGCAACACGCGAGACGTTTTAATACTCGGAAAATTGTTTAGGGTTTCACTAATGCCCTTGGCTGCTGTATCGTAGTTTCCAGTCAGCAATTTCTCATGCAAATTCTTATCATATTCATCAAGACACCATTCCCACACATTGCCAGCCATGTCGTATACACCGTAGTCGTTAGGTGGGTATTCACCGATAGGTGTCGATGCACCAATATACTTACCGTAGTTTGCCATGGTCGTATTAAGTTGATCCCCCCAAGGATATGTTTTCTCGTCTAATCCACCACGTGCGGCTTTTTCCCATTCTGCTTCCGTTGGCAAACGTTTGCCAATCCATTCTGCATAAGCCATCGCCGCATACCAACTCACATGAACAACAGGATGGTCAGGTTTGCCTTTTGGGTAGTTATTCCTATTCCAAGTGCTTAAATAATTCCCGTCGTGGTAACTTTCATGGATGTTGTCTTTCTGCCATTGTGGGTTTTCGCTTAGAAAAGCCTTATATTGTGCATTGGTAACAGGGTATTTGTCTATATAGAATGTGTCAACATAGACAGTATAAACAAGTTTTTCGCTGCCATCTACCTTCGTATCATTACTTCCCATTTGAAATTCGCCTGCGAGGATAAGCACCATATCAGCAGGCACATCGACGTTTGAAAGCGTTGAAATTGCGTCGGTGCTCTGATGTATTGGCACTGAAGCAGTCTCTATAGAACTTGTGGATATGGATTCCGGAGATAGGCGTGTCGTGATATATTCTCTCCGCTTCTCCGCATCTTTGAGAGTATCCCGCGCTTGATTTAAGAGAGTCCGCCACTGTTCCTCAGTCTTACCATCAGGTCGGATGCGTCCACCAGCGCGCAGCGAATCACTATAACGCTTTCTGTGCGCAATCTCAACGAGGTTTACGATAGCAGCCTCGTTGAGGCTATGAATGTCCTCAATTGAAAAACCCAGAACTTCAAAATAATTTACCTCTTCTCCGACAGCGAGATCCATATCTTTCAAAATCTCGGATGCCTCCTCAGTAGAGAGTCCGTAATTCTGGACTGCCTGTTGAAGAAGTCCGATACGCTGTCTATCGGTAATCGTCGGTGAAGCCGCTCTGAGCGTGCGGATAACCGTAATGAATTCATCGCGTTTGGACACAGTAGAAGTCCCTTTCATTCATTAGAGTCATGCCATTGTCCCAAACCACGTTTGGAGGCGGGGTTTCTAACCCCGATCCTTGTGAATAAAAGCCCGGGCCTGTGCCCGAATGCACTCAGAAAACCGAGCATTGAATGGCTCTGCACAAATAATCCAGAAACACAGAGGGTTTTCGGATAAGTGGTGATAGGATACATCAGCCCCATACATCGTAGGGCGGGTAGCGCGTTGCGAAACCTGACAGATCACGTGCTGTTCACAAAACCCCCATACATCGTAGGGCGGGTAGCGCGTTGCGAAACCTGACATGCCATGTGCTTTCGCAAATCTAACGAAATCAGCATTAAATAGAAAACCTTCAAAACACACGTGGTGATGTAAGAGGTAACACGTAGATGGCGCATACCGGGCTGTCGAAAGACGTAAAGCCGTAAAGCATTAACCAACTACAGCCCTCACACAACGAAAACCGCGGTTAACGCTCGAATTCGCCGGCGTACCCCAGTGGCGATTGGCGACCCGCACGAGTTGCGCTGCATCGTACCAGGAGCCACCGCGCAGGACGCGAGCGGACTTAATATCTGTAAATTGATCTAATATTGCGTTCAGGTCTGCTATTGTTCCGACATCTGACAGCGGATTACGACTCGGAGACACAGAATAGAAATCCGCATCATACGCATCCAGACACCACTCCCACACGTTTCCTGCCATATCGTATAATCCATAGTCGTTAGGTGGGTAACGCCCAACAGGTGTCCGCCCTACGATATAGTTGTCGTAGTTGGCATTCACACTTGATATAGGGTTACCCCACGGGTACTTCTGCCCCACAAGTCCACCACGTGCGGCTTTCTCCCATTCCGCCTCTGTCGGGAGCCGTTTTCCAACCCACTTTGCATACGCCATCGCGGCATACCAACTCACATAAACAGCAGGATGGTTCGCCTTCTCCACGGGATAGTTGCTGCCACCCCGCTTTTGCCATTCAGGATTGGCATCAATGAACATTTTATATTCTGCATTCGTCACGGGGTATCTGTCCATGTAGAACGCATCAGTGTAAACGGCGTGCACCGGTTTTTCGTTAAGGGTACCGTCATCACTTCCCATCAGAAATTCCCCGGCGGGAATGAGGACCATGGCCTCAGGCACGTCTTCACTCCGAAAAATGGGTTTCTGAATCGGTGGCACCTCAGGCTCCTGCGTTGAAACGGTTTCGATATGTTCCTGACGCTTCTGTGGGTCTTTGAGTGTATCTCGTGCGTGATTGAGGAGTTCTCGCCACTGTTCTTGTGTTCTGCCATCCGGGCGAGGTGCCCCGCCAGCATTTAAGGAGACGCGATACAGCCTTTGATGGGCTGCAGCTACCGATGCCTCGATGGCGGCATCGGTTTGGTGTTGTAGGGTTTCTATGGAAACTCCCAACACCTCAAAATAATTTACTTCTTCGCCGACAACTAACCCTGAGGTTTCCAAAATGTGCGCTGCCTCATCAGCAGTAAGTCTATACCGTTGAACCGCTAGCCGAAGGAGCCCTTTACGTTGGGCATCGGTAATTCTCGGTGAAACCGCTCTTAAATTGTTGATGAAGGTTGTAAACTCTTCACGTTTCAACATCTGTGGATTCTCTTTCAATAGATTAGGTTATCTCCTCCTATACATCGTTGATAAGATAACCGTAAATGACTTTAAGGGGTTCCGGGTTTCACACAACGAAATCCGATGTCCTCTGTCGTTTTTGTTGACAGCTGCCAATTGCGATAGGCAACACGGACATTCCTTAAGGGAGTTTTCCAACCACCACCGCGCAACACACGCCCCGGCTTTCGGATACCGTTAAGGTTCCTCCAATCATCTATCATGTCTGTGACGCTAATTTCTGAAATAGCGTTATTGTGTATGGAACTTCTGTAGGCATCAGACCGGTAGTCGTCAAGACACCATTCCCAAATGTTCCCCACTATATCATATAGACCGTACCCGTTCGGCGGATAATTGCCAAGGGGCGTAGGACTACCAATATTTCTGCCGAAGTTTGCTATTTTTGAGGACAGCCAATCCCCGGTTGGATACTTCTTCCCGACCAATCCGCCGCGCGCAGCTTTCTCCCATTCTGCTTCTGTCGGCAAACGTTTTCCGACCCATTCTGCATAAGCCATCGCCGCATACCAACTCACATAGACAACCGGGCGGTCTCCTTTTCCAAGTGGGTAACCGTTCCGATTCCAGTGATATAGGTAATACCCATCGTGGTATTTTCTCGCGATCTTTGCTTGGATCCACTGCGGCTTTCTCCACTGTGGGTTCGCATCGAGGAACGTCTGAAACTGTGCATTTGTCACAGGGAATGTATCTATGTAGAACGCATCAAGATAAACGGTGTGGACAGGTTTTTCGTCAGAATCACCATTTTCACTTCCCATTTGGAACTCGCCTGCGGGGATGAGCACCATCTCTACAGAAGTGTGAGCATTGTTTGCAGGAATACGTCCTATGTCTGCAGAGAGAGCGGCAGCATCTGCTGTCTGCTCGACTGACACTTGTAGCGGGGTCTCCTCGTTGTTTTGGACATCAGATGTTCCTTGCGTACCTTTTGCTAAAACTGGATCGGTTTCATCACGTTGGAGAACGGCAATATGCTCTTTCCGCTTTTGTGTATCTTGGAGCGTGTCCCGTGCCTGATTGAGAAGTGTCCGCCACTGCTCTTGTGTTCTGCCATCAGGGCGAGGTGCTCCGCCGGCATTCAAAGACGCTCTATATAACTTTTGATGTGATATGTCTACTTGTGCTGCAATGGCGGTATCACTTTGGTATTGGAGTTTTTCAAGAGACAGTCCAAGGATCTCAAAGTGGTTCAGCGACTCACCAACAACGAAGCCTGCTGTCTTCAAAATTTCAGTTGCCTCATCAACAGTAAGCCCATATTGCTGGTAGGCTTTCTGAAGGAGTCCTTTATGCTGTGCGTCGGTAATTGTTGAGGAAATTGCTTTAAGTGTGTGAACCAGTTCAATGAACTCAGCAGGTTTAGACATGTGTTCGTCCGTGTTTTCTGTTCTCTATTTCTGATGTTGTTTCACCCATTGGGCATGTCCTCTATAGACCATAACTGCATTGATAAAGAAGCGATGCAGATAGCGCCAGACATCAGCAACGACTCTGTCGTGCGAAATTTCTGTAGATCTAAGGGTCACCTGTTTTCCCGCTATGAGGTACTTCAAATAGGCAGTCGCTTGTTTCCCCTGAGGTGTCGAACCCTCTGGGGCATTTATATTTGCTAAACGCACTTTCTTGAACGTATTCAGGCCCCGAGGGGCTGCGTCGCGAACGGCAGCGCGTACCCTGGGATAGCAGGTTCTATTTCGAACGTATTTCCATCGAGGATACGCGTTACAATAAGGTTTGTATCTGTTTTGACCCTCTCCTTCCTTTCACAATCGCATACGCCTATTATACCGTATTTTGACACAAGCGGCAAGACAGAAATGTGGAAAGACGTAAAGCAGTAAGCGTTAAGCAGTTACGGCCTTCACACAACGAAAACCGTAGTTGGTGTCCGCAGACGCTGGCGCATCCCTGTAGTGATAGGCGACCCGCACGTAACGTGCTGACTTGCCCCAGGAGCCGCCGCGCAGGACGCGATACGACGTGATATTTTTATAATTGTTTATCATCCCTGTTATACTATCACCTGCTATCGGGTTCTCGTGCGGAAAAACCGCATAGAAACGCTCATCATACGCATCCAAACACCATTCCCACACATTCCCTACCATGTCATACAAACCATAGGCATTAGGCGGATACATGCCAACCCCTGTAGTTCCTCTGACATCTTTTTTGTAATTTGCCTTGCTGGTATCTATGACATCTCCCCAGGAGTACTTTTTCCCTACCAACCCGCCACGTGCTGCTTTCTCCCACTCCGCCTCGGTTGGCAGACGTTTCCCCACCCACTGTGCATACGCCATCGCCGCATACCAACTCACATAAACAACAGGATAATCACTTTTACCTTTTGGGTAGTTATTCCTATGCCACGTTCTTAGATAATTTCTGTTGTGGTAATCCTTATGGATGTTGTCTTTCTGCCTTTGTGGGTTTTCGCTTAGAAAAATCTTATATTGTGCATTGGTAACAGGGTATTTGTCTATGTAGAACACATCAGTGTAAACGGCTCGCACCGGTTTTTCATCCGCATCACCATGGTTGCTCCCCATTTGAAAATCGCCTGCGGGAATGAGGACCATATCCTCGGGCGGGATGGTACAAAACATTGGGATTGGCACACGCCCCCCATTTGTGTCAATGAGCACTGTCGTTTGATTGGTTTGATTGGAGGGCAATAGGCGTGCATCAAGTGTCAGTGCTATAGTGGTGTCACCTCGTATATCAGTTGGGGTTATCCGGATCCCTGGCAATTTGTTTCTGAGTTCGACGGTGCCGTGGAGGAAACCGCGTCCGGTGTTCTTCGCTGTCAATTCGACAGTTTTGGAGGCACCGCTCTGCACTGTCCACAAATGAATCCGTGTTTGACTGGTTTCAAGCCGCGGGGTACCAATCTGTGGATGGAGGCGTTGAACGAACTTCTCTACGCCGATGTCCTTCTCATCAGGATGTCGGTTGATAATATCCCTTGCAGCTGCGGCGAGTTGCGGGTGTCTGGTATACTCCAGCCAGAGTGCGAAGAATCCACGATAGAGTAAGGTTTTTGCTTGTTCCCAATTCTGATCTATCCTCAGTGCTAATTGCTGTGGTCTTGTGGCTTCACTGCCTGTCTGAAATCTTACCCTTCCACGAAGAATTGCCACCATTGCCATTAACCCAATATCTCGATGGTTTGGAAAATGGGCAACAATATCCTGTGCAGCATTGGCGAAGTGCATCTCCTCGACACTTCTGAGACGCTGCCCAATAAAGTTGCGATAGAGGGCATCGGTGGCATCGCGTCGGTTTTTCTCCATCAAGTCTGCCAATTGCAAAATAGTGGTCGCTTCATCACCGTTGGAAAATTTGTAGATGACACGGAACAGTTTGTTTAGGAGCGTATCGATAGGATCCTCTGCAGTTTGAAGGGCTGCAATATGCCCTTTTCGTTTTTGTGCATCTTTAAGTGTATCTCGTGCTTGAAGGAGAATTTTCCGCCACTGCTCTTGCGTTTTTCCATCTGGGCGCGGCATGCCTCCGGCAGTGAAGGACGCTTGGCGCGACTTCTGATACGCATCGTCGACTTGTCTTGTAATGTCTGTATCCGTTTGGTATTGGATCCCTTCCAGCCTGAGATCAAGCACCTTAAAATAATCAATACGTTCCCCAGGAATTCCCCTTTTGCTCTTTTGAAGGTCTCTAATATGCCTTTTTCGCTTTTGCGGGTTTTTGAGTGTATCTCGTGCCTGATTGAGGAGTTCTCGCCACTGCTCTTGCGTTCTGCCATCCAGACGAGGTGCCCCGCCGGCATTTAAAGATTCGCGATACAACTTTTGATGGGCCGCAGCTACTAATGCCTCGATGGCGGCATCGGTTTGGTGTTGAAGAGCTCCTATGGAAATCTCCAATACTTCAAAATAGTCTACTTTTTCGCCGACAACTAAGCATGAGGTGCTGAGGATACAGTCAGCCTCCTGGCTAGTGAGTCCATACTGTTGATGGGCTAATTGCAGGATTTTTATTCGTTGCTCCTTCGTAATCGTCAGTGATGCTGCTTCTATTTCCTTGATAACCGTAATGAATGCGTCACGCTTAGACATGCCTGCAGTTTCCTTAATTCATAATGTGTGTTTGATATAGTAAAGCCCATAATTATTGAAACACATCCTATCGAAACGATGTCCCGCTGATTCCCCCCTGATAAGGGGGGGAAGGGGGGTTGTCTTCCTAAAAGTGTGCATGTATTTTTAACGCCAGTTTGATAAATTCTTTCGGAGGTGTTGCGGGTTCTATGTTCGCAGCACAGAAACGCGAGTTGTAGCACAAACTGTTAGTTTGTGGGGTATACAGCGCAAATTAACACAATATACCACACATACATCCAACTTTTATCAAACTCACGTTATTTTTAGATTTTACGATAAATACTTAAAGCATCTGCTTTTCCGCTGAGCGTCCGCCTCCCCTCTGATAAGGGGGATCAAGGGGTTTCTAAAGATCGCCGCTTTTCGGGGAATCTCTTGCTTTTTTGGCGAATGTGCGGCTGCTGGGGAAACCTCTCCTATTTTTTCAAACTGGCGTTAATTCATACGAATGTTTTGTCTGTTTTCAAATTAGACAGGACTTACGCAATTTTGACAACAACGCGCACGCTATGAGAATGAACCGACAAAACACACGTTCCCGGACACAACCGAACAGGTTATGCTACGGAAGAGCAGCCTGCGTAAGTCCTACCTTCCTCTACAAACCAGAAGCAATTTACTCAATCGTCAAATCTTGCATATTGGTTTGTGCATCTGCCACTTCCTCTGCATTAAGGGTTGGACGTTTGATGTCGACAGAAAACACCTCGTAGACAGCGGTTGGCGAGTCGTTGCCGACAGATTTTGCCGTCACCTCGAGCGTCTGATCCAGATTATATTTGTAATTTACTTCAAGTGGCGAACCTTTTGGCAGCCCCGGTGGCAGCTCAAGGGTGCATTGCCCTAATTTGTGGGAATCAAAATCGGATATTTCGGCTTTGCGTTGACCATGTTCAGATCCTTGTAAAACTTCAATTAACACGGATTGCTGGTTATCATCTAAGGTGCGGAATTGATCTGTCTTTTCACAAGGGACAGGTGTCATTTTGGGAATCATAACATGCACGAATCTTTCACGTTCCGGGGTGTCCCGTGCCACGATGATACCGAGGTTATGCGTAGTGCGCCCAGTTACAGTCACTTTAGGCGTACCGTCTGGCCCGATAAATCGATCTATCGTTTCTTCAGATATGTTTGCTGCCTCCGCGCTCCCTTCTGAAATCTGGCGGAGTATTGCCTGAATGGCTGCACCGAGTACGACGGCTTCGTCGGGATTGACTTCCTTGGGGTTGATGTCCTTACCGCTGATGTCGGCAACCATCGCCTGTACCATCGGCATTCGTATAGAGCCACCTACCAGCAGCACAGCGTCAATATCTGCCCATGTCATCTCGCCTTCATCGAGGACGACTTCACACAAAACTCGGCATCTTTCGAGGAGGTCGGCGGTCAGCTCCTCAAACTTTTCACGAGGCAATTCCACGCGAGTGGTCTTACCGTTATAGTTGCAGACAATGCGCGTCGTTTCTCGTTTAGACAAAGATTCTTTTGCACTGATTGCCTGTGTTTGGAGGTCTTGATAGGCCTGAAGGTCCTGGAGTGGATTTTCGCCGTGTTCAATCTCAAACATCTCGGCGACATACGTGATGATTTTATCGTCCCAATCCTTACCGCCAAGTCTGTGATCGCCGTTGGTGGCGAGCATCTCTATGTTTGTATCGGAAACCTTCATGATCGTCACATCGAAGGTACCACCCCCGAGGTCAAACACAAACACAGTTTGCTCAGTATTGAGTTGATCCAAACCGTAAGCAATTGCAGCGGCGGTGGGTTCGTTTAGGACTTGCAAGACGTTGAGTCCGGCGATTTTACCGGCGTTGCGTGTGGCTTCCCGTTCTGCATCGCGAAAATAGGCGGGGACGGTGATGACCGCATCGGTTATCTCGGTGCCGAGGTACGCTTCGGCATCTTGTTTGAGTTTTTTTAGAATCATCGCGGAGAGTTCCTCAGCTGCATAATCTCTGCCGTTGAACGTGCGGTGGAAATCAGTTTTGGATTTTCCCATCTCGCGTTTGACGAATTCCACAATCTGTTCTGGAGCAGCTCTGGCATTCTGTTTGGCGATTTTCCCGACGATGACGCTGTCCGCTACAAACTCAATCACGGATGGTGTCAGTCGATCACTTTCGGCGTTGGGGATGATTTCGGGGTGTCCGTATTCGTTGACGTGCGCGATGACGGAGAACGTGGTGCCCAAGTCAATGCCAACAATTTTACCCATTTATTTCTTCTCCTTTCCGGTTTTCGCAGGTGTATACCGGTAGATTGTTACTTCTTCTGGACGGAACACTTTCTCACGCCAATAGAAGCCTGTTTTGTGCACTTCAGCCACCGTTTGATCCTTTTCTGGATCTGCCGTGGGTACGACATCCAATGTCTTATGTAGCTTCCGATCCAGTTTTTCTGAACCCGGCTCCAGTTTTTCTGAACCCGACTCGTAAGGAGTAACGTCCATGCGATAGAGGACTTCCACCAATTCCACAAGGGCATTTTCAAGGTTTTTGTGAAACTGTTGCAGTTGCTTGGAGAGTTTCTTGGGCTGAATTTTTCGCCGCTTCCCTAACATATCCTTACACTGGGACTCAAGTTCCACAAAACTATCGTAGAGTTGGATGAGATTCTGGATAACCGGTTTATGAAGGGCTTCCAACAAGAAATTCTCTTTATACCCCTTCATCTCACCGTACATTGCGTCGAACATCTTCATCTGGTTCTGATTACGCGCAATCTGGTTGCCAAAATGTTCTTGCAAGTCTGCCAATATTTGGTGGATACCTGCAAGTTCATCTGATGGAGGTAACGTATCCGTTGCGTTCGCATCTGACAATGCCGTTGGTTTGTCAGTTATATCTTTTTTGCACAAAATCACAATCTCCTTTTGGGCGTAGTTGATCTGGATATTTCACATTAGCGTTCATCGGTTATTTTAACGCCAGTTTGATGAATCCTTTCGGAGGTGTTGCGGGTTCTATTTTCGCAGCACAGAAACGTGAAGTGTAGCACAAACTTCATAGTTTGTGCAGTATAGCCCCTCAATGAACAGTGGACGCTACATCCGTCCAACATTTATCAAACTCACGTTATATTAAGCGTGTGACACTTTACTGCTGGATGGACCGAAAGACAATCCCTACGACCACCCTTGTCGTTCTTGGTGATTGCGTAGCACCTTGACTGTTTTGTGGGCTTCCTTTTTTTGAGCGATGTACAAGGGCGTATACCCGTTATGATTCGCGACACCGGTATGTGCCCCATTTTCTAACAGCAGGGCTGCTGTCTTATAAGCATTGTGCGATGCTGCGATATGTAGCGATGTATCGCCATGTTTGTCTTTTTGATTCACATTTGCCCCGTTTTCTAATAAGACCGTTGCGACTTCGGCAGTATCGTCCTCCGCTGTGATGTGAAGCGGTGTCTGACCCTTATGATTCGCTGCGTTTGCATCGGCTCCGTTTTCGAGGAGAATGACCGTTGTTTTAGAGGCGTTGCGCCATGCAGCCCAATGCAGAAGGGTATAACCGGACTTGTTCCTCGGATTGATATTTTCGTGGTTTTCAAGCGATGCCCCATCTGCTTCATATACGTTGCGCCATGCAGCCCAATGGAGGGGCGTATCACCTTCTTCGTTCCGTGCGTTTACATCTGCCCCGTTTTCGAGGAGAACGACTGCCGTTTCATGTGCATTGTTCCACACTGCCCAGTGTAAGGCGATAAAGCCTTTATCATTTTTCCCGTTTACATCGGCTCCGTTTTCTAACAACACGGTTGCTGCTGCACACGCATTGTGCCATGCGGCCCAATGCAAGGGGGGATAGCCGTATTTGTCCCCCGCATTGGCATCGACCCCATTTTCTAAGAGGGCTGCTACGGCTCTGTATGCGTTGTCGCGTGCTGCATCGTGCAGAGAAGTATAACCGTATTTTCCGAGCTGCTTGATGCCGTTGTTCGTATCTTTGCTTTTCGACTCGGTGCGTGCGTCGAGAGCGTCCTCAGATTCTGCTGTTCCAATGCCTTTTTTTTCTTGATTCAAAGCAGTGGCCTCCTTTTTACGCCTGCCAGGGTGCATGACCTGCCTTCTGGGTTTCCGCTTGGAACAACTGGCTCATTTCTCTAAAGAGTGCTGTCTCCATCTGTGCATTGTCTGTTGTTTCGAGCGGGTCATTTGCAAGGTCGTAAAGTTCCAAGGGTTCAAAGGGCCTGTTGTGTAGCAATTTGATGTCCCCGCGCCGGATAGCGTGTTGGCACTGTCCAAGAAACTGTTGCCCACCTTCTCTCCGCACCCAGTAGAGGATGCGTTCTGAGAAGTCTTGCGGCTCGCCTTGGAGTGTTTTCAAGAGCGAGCGGCCTTCAATGCCTTCAGGAATTGACGCGCCCGCCACTTCACATATTGTTGGGAACAGATCCATGAGTAGCGCAACCTGATCCGTAACATATCCATCTTGTATAGACCCAGGCCACATCGCACACGTAGGGACTCGGATGCCGCCTTCGTACATTTGGCCCTTTTGCCCGCGTAGCCGACCGTTGTGAGCCCCAACATTCATTTGCCCACCGTTATCGGATGTATAGATGACGAGTGTATTAGAGAGTTGGTCGGTTTCTTCAAGCGTATCAAGGACCCGTCCGATGCCAGCGTCCATGTGCTCGACAAGTGCGATGTATTTTGCGCGTTGCGGTGATATATCGGGTTCGCGTGCTTGGACGCGTGCGATCCATTCATCAGGCGGTTGGATCGGCGTGTGCGGCGCGTTGTAGGCGAGGTAAAGGAAGAAGGGCTCGGACACCTGCGCTTGTGCCCGGATGAACGCTGTACTCCAATCTGAGAAGAGGTCTGTCGCGTGTCCGCTCGGATCAATGGTATCAAACCGGTGCCGCATGTAGTTTATATCGTGGCGGAGATGTGTGTAATAGTCGTCCATCATATCGCCGAGGAAGCCGTGAAAGTGGTCGAACCCGCGTTTGCAGGGATGGTTCTCCGGTTCAAGTCCGAGGTGCCACTTACCGATCAGTGCCGTACGATAATCTTGCTGTTTCAATGCTGAAGGAAGCGTGGTTGCCTCCTGTCGAAAGTAGCCCCAGTTGTTTTCTGGGTGTGTCCGAATCACGCCTGGTACGCCGACTCTGTCGGGATAGCGTCCGGTCATGAGGGATGCGCGACTTGGAGAACAGACGGAGGAGTTCGCGTAAAATTGAGTGAACCGCGTGCCATTTGTCGCGATCCGATCAATGTTTGGTGTCTGAATGGATGGCCCCTCGTGTGCTGAAATATCGCCATAGCCGTGGTCGTCAGCAAGAATGAAAAGTATGTTAGGTAATTTTGTCATAATTTTTCCGCGATTGGTTGTGGTGGTATAGTGAAACCCGTAAGAATTAAAACACATCCTCTCGAAGCGATACTCTCTGATTCCCCCCTGCTTGCGGGGCGGGTGTTTTTGCAAACGCTAAAATCCAACGCGAAGAAAGTGTTTCTTCGTGGGGGGTATCCTTGTCCAAGTGTCCATTTATGTTCGGATGTTACTATATAAGCCAAACTGTGGTTGGAACGTGTGTTTGAAAAAAGTTTCACCGGCAGGGGCCCCTGTCAGTTTTAGCAGAATATAGTAGAGCCCATAATGATTGAAACACATCCTATCGAAGCGATGTCCCGCTGATTCCCGCCTGATAAGGGGGGGAAGGGGGGTTGGCTTCCTAAAAGTGTGCATTTATTTTTCGATGTTACGATATGTCACAAACGAACAGTTTGTGCTACAATAATCCACCTGCCTGCAGGGTTTATCGGGATTTGATGCCAGCCCATGTCGTCGCCAGTTTACCAGCGGGCTCAACAGCCGTTAGGGTTGATAGCCCCTGGTTCATCAACGTGTTTATGTCTGCTTCTGACAGGGCGACATCAAAAAGCGCGACCTCGTAGAGCATGCCGTTGAGGGTTTCTGAAGTGTTGTCTGTCCAACCACCGATGTTGACATCGGTATCATTTCGGGGTGCTGGAGCCCCCATTCCGCTGACAGAACCGATTTCAGCACCATTTTCGTAGATTTTGATGGTATCCGTGCCATCATAGGTTGCAGTCATATACAACCAGACATCTTTCATGACGGTACCTTGACTCCAGGCACCTTTCCAACCGTCTCGCGCATAATATGCTTCCCAAGCAGTACCATTACCGCTTGTTCTGAATGCGTAATTGGCGATGGTTCCGGCTGCAGGTCTTTTTCCGAGGATATGCCCAAACCCGTTCTCAGCTGCGTTAACGAACACCCATGACGTGATCGTCCATGCTTCTTCAAGATACAAACTATCGGAATCAGGGATGATAACCCGATCGTTTTGTCCGTTTAAACTGAGGGCGGGGCCGTCCGGTCCGTCAACCCACTCTCCACCTTGAAGTTCACCGTGGTTCTCGTTTCCAGACATATCGTTGATAACGTTGCCCTCGCCTTCGTCAAGGAGCCAAATACCCCTTGCGGTTTCAAGGTCGAT
>RKRO01000314.1 GCA_007571355.1 Candidatus Poribacteria bacterium
AGTCATGGTGGGCAAAACACAATTTGGAGGAACCCAAGATTATGGGACATCAAACACAAAACTGGGTGAAAGTTGCCGAGTTACTTGAGGTGCCTGAAGGACAACCGAAGGCAGTTCAGATGGGAGAAGGGCGCAGCATCGCGCTTTTCAATGTTAATGGAAAGATTTACGCAACGGATAACCAGTGTCCGCACATGGGCTATCCGCTGACGCGAGGGACAGTTCGAAATGGCATCTTAACATGTGACTGGCACAGGCGCAGTTTCGATTTGGAAGGGGGCGGTTGTTTCCATGTTGAATGCGACGACCTGCGCGTCTTTCCGGTAGAAGTACGAGGTGAGGAAATCTGGATTGAACCCGGAGATATGATCTACCGCCGCGCTGAAGAGCATAAGCAGCTGCTTCGAGAAGGTCTTTTGAGCGAAGACCGATGGACAATGTCCAAGGCGATTGCACTCTTACTAAAAGGCGGTGTCCCAGAAGAAGAGGTCATGGGTTCGATTCTGGAACACGTCAGTCGGCACATTGCGACCTCTCACGGCGCAGAAGGCGGAAGCGATGTGTCTAAGCTGATCAATGGGCTTAGAGTAGGACGCAAATACAATGAGGCTGATAGACTGATAGCTGTCACGACTGCGGCTTGTTCCGCGGCAGGTCCCGCTTCAGAACGACTTGAGGTTGTGCCTTTGCCTGAACCCATTGCGTGGAAGAAGATCAGTCAATGGGTCCGTAACTTCTCTTATGAAGGGCAGTCGGAACGCATCGAGCGATGCTTATTCACGGCATATCACAAAGGTGATGTGGACAAGTTGTGTCCATTGCTCTTTGAGTGTGCAGTTGAACCCCATTTTATTGATGCACCCATTATTCCGCTGTACGTCAGTTATCTTGCTGAAGTGGTTGATGAATTTGGGTGGGAACGTGCATCGGAACTGTTCTTCTATCTCGGTGCGCAACTCGTTGGGCATCGTCCAGATGAACCGGAACGGTACCGGCGAGACGCAATCCGACTGATGCAAGAGATGCTTCCTAGTATTGAAGGTGCTGCCTTAGACCGAACTGTTAAATTTGACGAGGATGCTTTCGTTGCAGCACTTACCAGTGTTAATCTCCAACGTTCGTTTGAGGCAGTGCAGGCAGTTTTGGTCGATGGTGTAAAATTAGATAGCGTTATTACAACACTTGTTCTACTTGCAGCAGACCGCATGGCAAACACGCCTGTAAATGTAGATGCAGGTTGGGAAAACTTAACGCTGGAATTCAACCTCGCGGCATCATTACGAAGTGCACAAGCGGTCGGTGGAAATCTTGTTGTGGCGAAAGGGGTTTTCCACGTTTCATGGCAAATCTTTGCGGATCGCTGGATAAATATTCCTGCCCGGAATCTCAGCGAACCGTTGTGTCAAGAAAAACTGGATGTCGCGAATGAGGCAGCGGGACTCAAGGACATTATTGGGACAATTGAGACACTCAACGTTCAAGGTGTCGGACCAAAAGTGCTGGGTTACTTAAATGCCGGCTATTCTGCTAAGCGATTGATGGAAGAGATCGGTCGGACGGTGCTGTGGGATGATACGGGAAGCGAAGTCTTGCCGACGCTGCGCACCGTGTTTGAAGAGTGGAAGCGTGCGGAGGGGCACCCGGCACAGTACCAACTGTTGGTTGGATTGGCGCGTTATGTTACAGATATCCGATCAAACACGGATAATAAGTCTGCATCGACGACCGCAATGCGTTTTGCCGAAGGCAGAACAACAATTGAGGTTTTTGAGGCGTAATCCTTTATAGTAAAGCCAATAATTATTGAAACACATCACATCGAAGCGAGGCCCCTATGATTCCCCCTGCTTGCGGGGGGGGAGCCTTGTCCAAGTGTGCATTTATTTTCGGAGTTTACGATATGAGCCGAAATGCTTGGGACTTCCCACGTGCAGAATATATTAAAGCTGTGAATAACGGGGACGCGGAACGGGTCAAAACCGTGTTAGCAGGTAACAATGAACTTATTGAGCGCATTGATGAACCCTGGTTTGCGTTTGACGCACCAGCGATTGTGTTTGCCGCTGCGGCTGGCAACCGCGAACTCATCAAGGTTTTGCTGGATGCTGGTGCTGATATTGATGTCAAGAGCAGCTGGTGGGCAGGTGGTACATCGGCGTTACAGCACTCTGCGGGGGCTATGCTAAGTTACAACCGAGAACTCGCGGAATACCTCATCGAACAGGGTGCGACAATTGATGCTCACTCCGCTGCAGGGTTAGATATGTCCGACACGCTTGCTGCGTTGATATGTGAAAACCCAGAAATTGTCAACGCTCTAGGAAGCGACGGTATGTCACCGTTGCATTTCGCTGCGACACCGCGAATCGCTGAATTGCTACTTGAAAACGGCGCAGACATAAACCTACGTGATCTCGATCATTATGGGACACCGGCGCAATGGACAATGAGAAGGCGGCCTGAGGTGTGCCGCTATCTCCTTGAACAGGGGGCAGAGGCGGATGTCGTTCTCTATTGCGCTATGGGGGATGTTCAACGCGCAAAGGCGGAATTCCAAAGGAATCCAGAACTCCTCAAACTTCGGATCAATGTAAAATCGCCTAAAGGCTACATGATACCAACGTTGGAGGCACCTCACATTCAGGAAGTTCCCGGTGGACATGTCTATGCCTATCAGGTCGGACCGACCATGCCCTTGCTTGAGATCGCACTCCAGTCCAAGCAACCAGCCATCGTTGATATGCTTATCGATTTAGGTTATGAGATCAATTTGCGAGATTGGTATGCGCTTGTCGGGCAGGGGCCGAAGCGGTTTGATACATTGGTGAAGGGGTTTCTTGCTAAAGGTCGAGACATCAACGCGCTTCAGAAGCATCGGAGTGGGATGTGGACACCTTTACATTGGGTTACACAACGCGGTTTGACAAACGGTGTTACCTGTTTGTTGGCAAACGGTGCTGACCCGAACGTAACCGATGATAAGGGGCAAACACCGCTACACTTCATTGCTCAGAAGGGTGTCGGTAAAAACCAAGCAGCGTTGTTGGTTGAACACGGTGCGAATCTAAACGCACGCGATGATTCAGGACAGACACCCTTGGATTACGCTAAGAGAGCAAAACGGAAAACGGTTGCAACATTTCTAACAGAATTAACACAAATGGAATAGTTTTCTTATAGGCGGGTTTGTAACCCTGATTTCGCAACTCACAATTATTTTGGTAAGAGGAAACACCTCTAACTGATGACATAATAGGAGAAGAATAGCGTGTTATCCGAAAATGGAAATTTCGTCAAAGTCGCTGCGCTCAGTGAAGTGGCAGAGGGTAAACCGAGGGCAGTCAGAGTTGAAGGCCATAGCATCGCCCTCTTTCAACATGAAGGGGCCGTCTATGCGACGGATAATCAGTGTCCACACATGGGCTATCCATTGGTGAGGGGTCGAGTCCGGAAAGGTGTTTTATCATGTGATTGGCACGGTTGGAGTTACGACATGGAAGGGGGCGGCTGCTTCACAGGCGGTTGTGATGACCTCGCCACGTTTCCTGTTGAAGTCCGCAATGGCGATATTTATATAGATGTCGCCAGTGGCGGAAAGAAGCGCGGCGATGCACATTTTCTCTTGCTGAAGGAGGGGTTGCTATCCCACGATAACTGGACACTCTCTAAAGCCATTGCCATTATGTTAGCAAGGGGCGTTTCCGAAGAAGAGACGTTGGAAATCATGGTGAAGCACATGGTACACCATATCTCTACAGATGAGGATGCCTTCAATGGCGGTAGAAAATTAGCAATGATGATGAACGGACTTAAGGTCGCGCACATGTATCAGCCCGAAGACCGGCTCATCCCGCTGATGATGTCTGCATCAGGCGCAGCCGGTAGACTCGGTGATCGCCCTGATCGTCAACCGCTTCCACCACCTATTGACTGGGAAAAACTCGAGAACTGGATTAAGGTGTTCACTACCGATAAAGAATGGGAAGGCATAGAAAAATGCCTTATCACTGCAAGACATTTAGGTGGACATGATGAAAAGATCATTCCGCTTTTCTTTGAATGTGCGGTTGAGACCTTTTTCCTTAACCATTCTAACAACCTCATTAATCTTGCACACTTGGCTGAATTACAAGAGCGGTTTGGATGGGAGTTGACAGGCGAATTAGTCTGCAGTCTCGGTGCGAAAACTCTTGGGCAAAGGCGCGGTAGACCTGGTGAATTGCACCGGGAAGCCATGGAAAAAATGGAAGAGATTGCGCATATCTTTGATGAACTGCCGCAAGGCACATCAGCCGAGAGTGTCGCTGAGTACGACGAAGACAAATTTTCAGCAGCACTCGTGAGTGGTGATCTGGATGAAGTTTTTGATGCTGTAACGGAAAATCTTACCGCTGGAGTACCTATTAACAGACTCGCGACAACTATGGTCATGACAGCGGCGGATAGGATGGCACGGACACCTGTGAACATGAGTCCGGGTTGGTGGGATCTAAAAGATGAGATGGAGTTGGGATCGACGGTGAGAAAGGTACTTCGCTACGGTGGTACTAAAGTCGCTGCGAAGGCACTCTACCATGCCGCATGGCGGTTTTTCAACAACCGATGGCTCAACATTCGACATCAATCGATCACAGAATCGAGAACATCTACAACGCCTATATCACTTGATGAAGACGCAGCGATCGCCGAAATTTTGGATGGGATTGAATCTGTCCGCATCCAAGAAATTGGGCGGCGGACCCGTGAGTATTTGAATGCGGGAGGTTCCGCGGAGCGGTTAATGGCTGAGATGGGACTCTGTATCCTCAAGGATGATAACGGAGAAGAGCTCCTCAGTTCAATTTACATTGCATCTGATGAATGGAAAACGTGTAAGTCGCATCCTGCCAGAAATCAACTTATTGTTGGCTTGGCGCGATGGGCGACGGATATACGCAGAAATGCTGGAAACGATTCCGCTGTCCAGACCGCCCACCGTTTCGCGCGGGGCGAAACGGCTACGGAACTCTATGAATAGCACAATTAACCGGCATAGTAGAGCAGGTCTCTTGTGCCTCAACCCTACTGCTTTTTATTTTCATAGGTTGGTTGTAGTAAAATGTTGCACTTTACCGTTTTTTCGTCCTAAAAAGATGAGAAAAAATGTCTATGAACCTATGCGTCCACTATAGTTACGCCGATATTCTTTTTACTCTCAATGTTACACCAGTGTAACATTGAGAGTTTTATGATATGAAAAATTTGCTTGTCTTTCTTCTTTTTAATTTGTTATGCTTGTCGGTGCAAGGTACAACTTTAGAGTTCGCTTTTCAATTGGGTGAGAAGCAGCAGCCACGCCTCGATGAATTGCGCCCCGATGTCGCGCGACAGATGGCATTTAACAAACATGGCACGAAGTTGATAACGAAAGGGATGGGAGGTGCCGTAGTAGAGTGGGATATCCAGAGCCAACAAAAACGAAAGATCGGCAACATTCATGCTAAGCGTTGGTTTTCCTATTCCACCGGCACGAATCAACTATTCGTCCGAAAAGCGGATGGGAACATTACCGTCCGCTCCGTAGGCAGTGGTGCTGAAACACAACTGACGCATGGGCCGTATGAAATCGGTAGTCTGTCTACGGATGGCATGCTCGCGGTGCTATCGAAAGGTGATAGCGAGATTGAGGTATGGCAACTCACTCAGCAAAATCCAGAGCGCGTGAAAAGTGAGGGATCTGCCCAAAAGTTGAAAGCCCTGCTGACAGATTTCCCTGTTAGAAACGGCCTCACACTATCTGATGACGGTCGATTTATCGCGGCAGCAGAAGGAAACTACCGAGACGGTGAGGGACATCGGACAATCATTGAGGTTTGGAACACAATCGATGTGGATCCGATCCAAGTTCTCAATACCGGCGAGATTTTGGGGATTTGGAATGTGTTATTTTCACCTGATGCGACAATGGTAGCCGTTGACACACAGAAAAACGCTCAATCCGGGATTCGTGTCTGGGAAGTTGGGACAGGCAGACAACGTCTTGTGAAAAATGGGTTTGAAGCGTATTGGACGCGCGCGCTCGCCTTTTCGCCGATTTCAGATTATCTCGCTTCAGGGGATGAGGCTGGTAATCTTCGAGTGTGGGGCCTCTCTGAAGGCGAATCGGTCATTTGGGAAACCTACCCAACCGGTATTCAATCGTTAGCATTCTCACCGAACGGTGAATATCTCGCTGTTGCGCTCTGGGATACAACAATTCAGATACTACATTGGAGGAAAAATAATGAGTGATGAAAAAAACTTAGAAGAAGGATCTTACATTGATGCAAAAGGGCGGACACGTTGGCATCAGAACGATGAAATCGCCCTGAAATTCTTGGAACTTCATACATTCCTCATTATTGCTGACTATCCAGAACACCACGCGTCCCGATATCCGTGGCTGGCAAATTATATCTCCCGGTTTCCCGAACCGGTGTCGGATCTCATCACCCAAGGACGATTAATAGAGGAAATCCCGGGGGCTGGTGAAGTTGTCGCGAAAATCGTCGGGGAATTTCTGGATACGGGTACGAGCACGAAACTGGAAGAATTCGCCGGTGATACCCCACGAACGATTGTGGAACTCGTGCCTATTCCCGGACTCGGTGCCAAAACGATTAAGCGACTTTATGAAGAAGTCGGTGTGGATAGCCTTGCCTCGCTCCGAACAGCAATTGATGAAGGGAAACTCAAGGGTTTCAAAGGCATCGGCAAGAAAACTTTAGAGAAATTTGAGGCGTATCTTGATGAGGTTTTGTAGCGCAAACTGGCTGCTTGATGGTAATCCCTTTCGAAGCATGGAAACCATTTATTGCCCGTTATTGACGCACGATGAATCGCATGGCTACGAACTTACCCCAAAATTCAAAATAGACAAAGCACTATAGGTGAAATTATGGCAAATTCGTTAACAACTGGCGAGATGGTTGATGGTAAGAAGCATGGATATTGGATCACCTATTACGCGAATGGGAATAAACGAAGCGAAGGTGGCTACATTCATGGTAAGAAGGAGGGCCCTTGGATCACTTACCACAAAAATGGGAACAAGGCGAGCGAAGCCTCCTTCCGTGATAACAAATACGAGGGGACTTGCATTACGTACCATGAAAATGGGAATCTTAGGTCCAGCGGTGCCTATCCCAAACACGTAGGTAAATCCTACGATGGCAAAAAGGAAGGTCCGTTTTACGGTTATGAAGAAGATGGTAAGACGGTGTGGCTCATCGTAACGTACAAAAAAGGGGGCAGCCGTGCGAAACCCGATGAGTACCCCCTCGGTGTCTGCGATGTTTGTGGCGAGGGAAGGCGTTTGGCCTGGAAGGATACCTGCCCAAAGTGCAGAGATGAACTGGAGAGTATTGCTTTGTAGATAGTTTTACGGTATAATCTTAAATAGAGTGGATAAGACTGATTGGTGACTGGACACCCAAAACACAATAAACGGAGTAAACGATGAACTTCGAGAACCGAACGCTTTTTATTGCCGACAACCTTGACATTATGCGGGGTATGGATTCAGGAACAATTGACCTGATTTATCTTGATCCACCGTTTAAATCGGGCAAACAATGGAAAGCCCCAATCGGTTCACCTGCAGAAGGCGCGGAATTCAAAGACATCTGGATCGATGAGGACATCAAATACGAATGGCACGGGGTGATCGCTGATGAACACGAGGAATTGTATCAGATAATCCAAGCGTCTGAAACTGTCTATGACAAGTCTATGAGGATATACCTAACGGCAATGGCGGTGAGATTGTTTGAGATGCACCGTATTTTGAAACCGACAGGTAGCATCTATCTACACTGTGATCCGACTGCAAGCCATTATTTGAAAGCCTTGATGGACTCGTTGTTCGGAAGTGATAACTTTCGGAATGAAGTGATTTGGAAGCGGACATCGACGAAATCGTTGGCGAAACGTTACGCGGTAAACACGGACCGAATTCTCTACTATATCAAGTCCAATGGCGCAACTTGGAATCAACAATATGCTCCCTATGACGATGAATATATACAAAAGACTTTTCGAAGGCGGGACAAACATGGTAAATACGGAACAGCTGATTTATCAGGTGGAAAAGCAGGCAGCCGAAGAGCTTATATGCCGTTGAAAGGCATTGAACCGCCTCCCGGGCGGGCATGGGCACCACCTACCCGCAACAAATTTCCTGTTTCTGCACAGGCACTGTTGCCAGATAATTATGAAATTCTTGACCAACTGGCGAAATGTGAAGCTCTTGATGATGCTGGACTGCTCCACTGGCCCAAAGGTAAAATAGGCAGACCACAGTGGAAGAAATATTTATCCGCGATGCGAGGTATTGCGGCAGGGGATTTGATTCTTGATACACCACCTGTAAAGGGCAAAGAAGACACTGGCTACCCGACACAGAAGCCGCTTGCCCTCTTAGAACGCATCATCAAAGCGTCATCAAACGAAGGAGACATGGTATTAGACCCGTTCTGTGGGTGTGCAACAGCGTGTGTTGCAGCAGAGCGTTTACATCGGAAATGGGTCGGCATAGACATATCACCCGATGCAGAAGACATCACAAAGCTGCGATTGTCGGATGAGGTCAGCAAAGCCTCTAATTTGTTCAATCCGTTGACAGATGTGATTGTTTGCAAAGACGCACCGGAACGAACAGACAACGCCGAGGAGATAGATATTCAAAGGCATTTACCGAGATACCAAGCGCACAAACCCGAATTATTTGGTAGGCAGCAAGGCAAATGCAATGGGTGTCAATATCCGTTCCATTACCGCAACTTGACGGTAGACCATATCATCCCGCAAAGCAAAGGCGGCACTGACCATATAGAAAACCTACAGCTGCTTTGTGCTGCGTGCAATTCAACGAAAGGTCACGGGACGCAAATAGAACTGATTTCACGATTGAAAAAACAAGGTGTGCTGAAATAGCAAGTCCAAAAAACTATGGCGTGTTTATAAATCAGGGAGGTTCAAAACAATGAGGGTTAGAAATGCTTTGATGGCTATGGCGGTTCTCTTTATTTTAGGGATATGGGTTCAGGAAGGCACATCAGAAATCGACCCGGAGTCTCTGATGGGCATGTGGCACTTTGATCAAGGGAAAGGGGGTACAGTTAAAGACTCTTCGCCGAACGGCAATGATGGGAAAATCGTTGATGCCGAACGGGTTGAAGGAAAAGAGGGTATGGGCATCGAATTTGATGGAAGTAATCATGTCGTAATTCCGGCGAGCGAGACTATGGACGATTTCCTTGATGGTTTCACGTATCTGCTGTGGGTGAAACCTCTGGGGAACCCCTCCGGCCCGCACGTCCGACTCATAGAACGGGATTGGCACAACCCTAACATTCTGATCGGTCCCAACGACTTCTACGGTAGTTTCCTATTTAACGGTGCGATAGATAACAGCCAAATCCGGGGTGGAACATGGGAAATGGAGGAGTGGAGTTTTGTCGCTTTAACACACGACGGTGAGATACTTGCCCTCTATGTTGATGGTGAAACTGTTGCGGATTTGAAGGTCGGAAAACCGACTTTCACACAGAACAACGATGGCGGTTCCATCTGGTTAACCCGCTGGAAAGGCGGAGCCGGATGGGATTTCAAGGGTGTCCTTGACGAAGTCGCGATCTTCAACGCGCCGCTGAGTGAAGACGACTTGAATACTGTTATGACAGAGGGGCTTGAAGGTGCCCTCGCTATTTCATCTGTTGGCAAATTGACAACGATTTGGGGTAACATCAAGCAGTAAACAACGGTTATCTGTGGAGGCAAGGCACATGCCGGATAATGCTGTACAGTTCGCTGTCGTTAGAGAAGATCCGATGGTGGAAGCGGAGTTAGTTCGATTAACACAAGCAAGCAATGTGCTATTAATTGCTTCTGGTGGGTGCACTGCCTTAACGCTGCAGGCACTGTTTCCCGACTTGCATATCGCGCTCGTTGATTTTAATCCCGCACAATTAGAACGGGTTCGGGAAAAGCTGCATACCTTGCGCGATGTTGATACGGCAACACGACACCGGAGGTTTAATATTGAGACCAGTGATCCAAACGGACTCAATCAAAACGGGAACTTTGAGTCGCTCTTCCGCGGTTTACGCGAGTTTATCTTTGACTTGGTCGCTGATGAAACTAAAATCCGCTCTTTGTTTGAAGGGAAAGACCGACTTGCTGGTGTCTCGGAGATCCTTTTTTCGAGTAAATATTGGCAAGTGGCATTCGACCTCTACTTTAGCGACTCGCTCCTGAATGCAATGTTTGGACCGGATGCTACACAGCATGCTGAACCCGGGAGTTATCCGCGCTACTTTCAGCAATTATTTGAAAAAGGGTTGACATCTGCGGCGGCGTTCGATAATTACTTCCTTCACCATGTATTTCTCGGATATTATCTCCAACGGCCGGCGAGCCTGCCTTACTATCTTCTATCACCGCCCACCGGCCACCATTTTGAGATAGTTGAAGGCACGCTGGATCAGGTACCCGAACTGCAACGTTTTGACCTGATCTCTCTCTCCAACATCATGGATTGGATGCCGTTAGTTGAGATTACCTCACTGATTAGTCACCTTCAAAATGAGATGAAACCTGGCGCAAGCCTTCTGTATCGTCAACTCAATAATGACACCGATCTTTCAGCGGACTTTGGCGATTCATTTGCGTTCAATACGGCATTGGGAGTCCGATTCCAAGCAGCCGAACGCAGTCTGTTTTATTCCGGCGTTCATGTCGGAAAAAGGAGTTAGACACCGATGAACGAAAGCATTGACAACATCCTGAAAGAGACGAATGTGGGCATGAATCCATACTTTAAATCTCTGCGCGATGGGACGTTTGATTTCGATGATTTTGTCGAAACGCAAATCCAATTTTATTTTGCTGTGGTGTTCTTCAATCGCCCCATGGCAGCACTCGCTGCCAAAATCCCGACATCAGAATTGCGTTTAGAGGTTATCCGTAATGTTTGGGAGGAACACGGTGAAGGCAGTCCGCTCCTGATGCACGAGAAAACATTTCTCGTCTTTCTTGACCGATTGGCTGGTATTAAGCCCGAAGATATTGAGAAACGGGCAATGTGGCCCGAAGTTCGCGCCTTTAATACCGTGCTTGTCGGTGCTTGCGTGATGGATGAATATTTGATTGGTGCCGGTGTTATGGGGATCATCGAGCGGATGTTTGCAGACATCGCCGGATGGATCGGAGAACAAGTTGTCCATCATGGCTGGATCCCTGCTGAAAGACTGATACACTATAATCTGCACGAGGACCTTGATATTAAACATGCCGACGATTTCTTTGATGTCCTGCGTCCCTCATGGGATGCGGCTGTTGAAAATAGATACTACGTTGAACAGGGTTTGCGTCTGGGAGCGTGTGTGTTCGATACGCTTTATGAGGGACTTTACAAGGCACGAAAACGTCGAATATATCGCGATATTCGCGGTCCACATACACGGGCATCGTAGCAGCATTGAGGTGTCGGATGCGGATAAACCGATCTTTGCGTATCAAGGAATTACACAATGCAAAGTGGCCTGTTTTTCAGTCTCAGATCGCCGGTTTAGAGAAAGGAACGAGTTACCCGTTGGGTGAAGACCGATTTGAGATTGATCACGGTGAGGATTACTTTGCTTTTTTCACGCGCTTGGGTCAACTCCACTATTATGTAGTGCTTGACGGAGATCGAGTAGTCGCCGTAGCCGCCGCGATCTTACGTCTTGTTCCACCTGCCCACTTTGAAAAATCGGAGGCGATATGGTACCTTTGCGACTTGAAAGTTCACCCCGAGTACCGCGGCCGCTATCTACCAGCTGCAATATTCGCGCATGCCTTTCCAAAACTGTATCCGCTTTCCGCTCGCGGGTATGCCATTTCCATGGATGCGGACCCGGAACGTCCGAATCGTGTCGCGCTTATGTTGAGTCGTTTTTCGCTTGCACCTATGTCAATCGCAACGAGGTTAGGGATTATCTCCTTAGATGCTGAACAAATGCGAGAAGTTGAGCCAGTTTTACAAGAGCACTTTGGGGCCGTTTCTTATCTGTCGTTAGCCGGTAAAAAAGACATCATTTTACAAAGCACCCGATCGCCAATGCCACTATTACACGTTCAATTCGGACCGTGTGCGGAGCACGGACATTCCGAACCGCTTGATGGTTATGTACACATGTTCTGTGCTTCGATAGATCATCCGCTGTTTGAGGTGCTGAAGCATCAAGCGATTTATACATCAGCCACAGCCACAGTCGTCCATCATCGTATGGAAGAGTGGGATTGGGGTTTCATTCTCACTAGTGACATATAGCAATCTAACGTACCTCACTTGTTGGTATGTTCAATGTTGCCGTGACTGAATTCGACTTCTCGTCCCAGCTGCGGCGGTGTTTTATGACGAAGAATCAAAACTATCGTGAAACTGGTAAACATCTGCAAAGGAGACGAAAATTTCACAGCACCCATGAGACAGAAGGCAGTTGAGACTATAAGTACCGCCCTTGCTGAAAAGAAAAAGGCGATCGGAAAGATTGAAGCAGCTTTGGCGGTACTACCTTCAGAAACGAAATGATACATTTCTGAAAGTCAATAGGAGGAAATTGGGGCGAGACAGCAGGGGTTTGGCGAAAAAGTAAATCAAAGTGTGCAGCTTGTAATGAAATGGAGAATGGACTTAAGAAGAGAACATCAAAGTTCAAATCCATGTTGTTTAACCGCAAGGAAAATTAGAAAAATGGCAAAATCACTTACAGATGGTGAAATAGTCGATGGCAAGAAGCACGGGTATTGGGTCACCTATTACGCGAATGGAAATAAGCGAAGCGAAGGTGGTTACATCCACGGTAAAAAAGAGGGGCTTTGGATTCAGTACCACAAAAATGGTAACAAAGCAAGTGTAGCCACTTTCCGCGCTGGCAAGAACGAAGGGGAGTACATGTGCTATTATGAGAACGGTAATCGCAAATGGGGCGGTCCGTATCGGAAGCACGACGGCACTTCGGCTGATGGTCGAAAAGAAGGGGTCTGGCTCTGTTATGAAGAAGATGGTGAAACCGTATGGCGCATCATCACCTACAAGAAAGGTGGTGCTCGCGCAAAACCGGATGAGTTTCCGCTCGGTGTCTGCGATGTTTGTGGTGAGGGTAGGCGTTCAACGTGGGGCGATACCTGTCCGCAATGCGGGGCAGATGTCTCTCATTGATCCTCAAAGATTCTGAAGTTTTTTGTCCGAATCAGGTTTAAATCTATAGATGAATAAATCTATGGAAAATAGAGGGAAATCAATTGAAAACAGAATGGGTGTTTTGGCGCGCTTGGGTGTTGTTTGCTGCATTTTTCGCATTACAATTCCCCAGTGCAGTAAAGGCTAACACGGGAACCGAATCCGGTCACAAAGTTGCGACCGCCGTCCGTATTGAAGGTACACCGCCGAAATTAGATGGCGTTTTAGATGATGAAATTTGGAAAACCGCGCCTCTTCATGACGGTTTCCATCAACGCGATACCGATGAAGGCAACCTTGTATCTGAGCACACTACATTCCAAGTTGCTTATGA
>RKRO01000584.1 GCA_007571355.1 Candidatus Poribacteria bacterium
GGGGCTGCAGCAGGTCCCAAGGGTTCGGCTGTCCGCCGATTAAAGTGGCACGCGAGCTGGGTTTAGAACGTCGTAAGACAGTTCGGTCCCTATCTGGTACGGGCGTAGGATATTTGAGAGATGCTGCCCCTAGTATGAGAAGACCGGGGTGGACGTACCTCTAGTGCACCAGTTGTCACGCCAGTGGCACCGCTGGGTAGCTATGTGCGGAGAGGATAAACGCTGAAAGCATCTAAGCGTGAAACCTCCCTCAAGATAAGATATCCCACAACGTTAAGTTGGTAAGACTCCTTCGAGATAAGAAGGTTGATAGGCCAGATGTGTACACCGTGTGAACGGTTCAGCTAACTGGTACTAATAAGTCGAGGGCTTGATAACTTCTTTTCTTTCTACTGTTCCCCTCACACCTATACAATTGTCAAATATTCTTTTAATGGCTCAACAACATCAGAAGGTTCTGACAAGATTTAAACCATTTTTAAAACACCTCCTGCATGCTAGAACTGAGCCTTATAAAAAACTTTCCGGTGGCTATAGCGAAGGGGACCCACCCGTACCCATCCCGAACACGGTAGTTAAGCCCTTCAGCGCTGATGATACTTCGGGGGCGACCCCGCGGGAAAGTAGGTCGCCGCCGGAATCCCTCTCCAGGGCAGGCCCCCGCCTGCCCTTTATATCAATCATAGCTTTCAACAGCAGGCACGGATTGTAGCCGATAACTGCCAATGCCGATAACTCTTTGAAAATAGCACTGCATGTCAACTATAATTATCAAAAATCGTTTTGTATAATAGCAAGTTTTGGCTTGCAAGTTACGCCGATGCAGGTCGCATCTGGGCGTTTATGCCGCAAAGGAGCCAGTTGTCATGAACCGTGCAACCCCGAAAGTTACCGTCGTCGGCAGCCTGAACATTGACCTGGTGTGCCACGCATCTCGGAGACCCGATAAAGGCGAAACGCTCATCGGCGATGCTTTTGATATATTCACAGGTGGGAAAGGCTTCAATCAGGCAACTGCTGCAGCACGGTTAGGTGCCGAAGTTACGTTTGTCGGAAGTGTCGGTGCGGATCCTTTCGGAGAGATGCTACTCGTTTCAGCAAAAAATGAACATATTAACAGTAGGTTTGTCACAAGACGTACAGACATCGGCACAGGCGTAGCAACAATCGTTATTGAACCGGATGGCGATAACAGCATTATCGTTGTGCCACGCGCCAATATGGCACTCACGACAGCAGATATAGATGCTGCCACTGATTGTATCGCAGACGCAGATGTACTCCTCCTACAACTGGAAACTCCCATTGCAACATCTGAACGCGCTGCAGCAATTGCCAAAAAACACAACACAACGGTAATCCTAAATCCAGCACCTGCGCAACCCCTGCCCGATAGCCTTTTAAAATACGTCGATATTCTTACCCCGAACCAATCCGAAACGGAATTGTTGTCTGGGATGAAAGTTAGCAGTCAAGAAGAAGCAAGTCGTGCAGCGGAGGTGTTACGCACTCGTATGGTGGATACCCCAAACGCTGCTGTCGTGCTGACACTCGGAGAACAAGGGGCGTTGATGTGGACAGAGACGAAATCAGAACTTGTCCCAGGACTATCTGTGGTCCCCGTAGATACAACTGGGGCAGGCGATGCCTTCTGTGGTGCACTTGCAACCGCTTTAGCAAGCGGCGAGAACTTACAATCAGCCGTCACATTCGCAAATGCCGCAGGCGCAGCAGCCGTCACTGTTATCGGCGCAACACCGTCCATGCCGACACGTCCCAAAGTTGAACGTCTACTAAATTCCTAAAATAAAAACAAAATAGAAAATCACAAAGGAAAAACAAAATGAAAAAAATCATGCCAAATCGCCTACGAATACCCTTTCTGCGAATAAAATCCTCTTTTGTAGCACAAACTTTTAGTTTGTTCCGCATCGCAACACATTTCATAAAAACCGGTAAGGCAACACCACTGTTTAGAAATGGTATTGCAGCGTTAATCATAGTAACTGCCATCGTAAATCCTATGCCCGAACTCCGATCTGAGCAAAACCGGGAAGAATCCGCCATAATTGAAAAAATAAGAAAAGACTTTGCAAAGGTACTGCGAGAAAAAAAGAAGCCGGCCGAGAAACACCGTGAATTTATCCTTAAGTGGCAGAGGGAAGGACGCATCTCTACGCTCCTGACGCTTTATGAAACAGCAAAAGAGAACTCCCAAACCGAGCAATTACCCGCTCTAAATATGAAGTCCGCTTTCTATTACGGCTTAGGCTACATACACGCCCTTGAGGCTACGAACACCGAAGAGGCGTTTGATACTGCGGTCTCCTATCTCCAACACGCCCTTGAGATTGAACCAGACCTATTTTGGGCACGTTTCAACCTTGGCGGTATCTATCAACAAAAAGGTGAAGACGCATCAGCACTCTCGGAATTTGAGACCTGCGTCCGTTTGAACCCGAACTACTATCCGGTTTACTACCGGATGGGTGAAATTTACCTCAAACAGCAAAATTACATAGAAGCACTTCAAGCTTTTGAGACTTCACGAAAACTCAATCGAAAATGGGAATACCCACAATACGGCATCGGACTCGTCTACCTTGCACAAGGTGAAACAGACCGGGCTCGCGAAGCATTTGAAAATATCACACATCAAAAGAAAAAGTTCGCACCCGCCTACATTAAACTCGGGCAAGTCCTCGCCACACAGGGATTTTTCGATGATGCATTGGCAGAATATGCCAAAGCAGCACAACATAAACCTTACGCTGCACAAGACCTTTACGAACTCGCGGTTATCTTTAACGAAAACGGCAATACAGACGGCGCGCTTCAACTCTACCAACGCACAATAGAAAATGAACCGACCCATGCGCAATCGCATTTCGCACTCGGAGAAATCTTCTACACCAACGGCGATGCTGAGGCAGCACTAAACCATTACCAACAAGCGTTATCTGTCATGCCAAGTATGAAGGACATTTTCTATGAGCCGTTGGAACCTTACTTTGCAGAGTTAATGACAGCGGATCAAGCAATGCCAATTATAGAGAAAGCACTGTTCGTCCTCTCCGATGCCCCACGCTCTTACTTTTACGCTGGCATGATTGAAACCGATGCAGGCAACATCGAAAAAGCCATCCAACATTATGAGAAAACAATTGAAATAATTGAATCGGACCCAAGTTACCTGCAGATTGAACTCCCTTTGGGGAATTTCAATGAAACTTATTTCAAACTCGGCGAACTTCACCACCAACAAGGCGATATAGACACAGCCATCCGTTACTTCAAACGCGCATTGGAATTGAATCCGGAGTTAGCGGACAGATTCATCGTACAAGGCAGGCGTGCTTTCAATGAAGAAGCCTACCAAGAGGCCATTGAACCTCTCAATATTCATCTGCTGTTATTTCCTGAGGATATTAGTGCCACCTATATTCTTGGGCAAAGTTACGAAGCAAGCGGCGATGCAGACAGCGCGCTCACTTTTTATGACCGCACTCTGATGTTAGACCCACAACGACCAGATGTCCTTTTCAAGATGGTTCACATCTACCGTGGACGCGAGGCACATCAGCAGGCAGTTGATACCCTAAAACGACTCATTGAGATCGCGCCTGAAACCACTGAAGCACACTATCTGCTGGCACTGTCCTACCTGTCACTAAAGCAGCCCAACGATGCGCTACCAGCATTCCTCGAAACTATTCGGTTGAACCCCGACAAGGTTGCAGCACATTACCACGCGGCAATTCTGTTTGAAGAAAACGGTGAGATAGACACCGCCATCGTGCATTATGAGAAGACAATCGCGCTTGATACAATCCTGATCGAAAACGACATCGGACGGCATCTACAAACCCCGCTGCCGGATGTCGAAACCACAGAAGCGGAACCCTTTTTCCGTCTCGGCGCAATCTATCGCCAACGCAACGATGAAGATAACATCCTTCGTGTCTATCAACCAGCGTTGGAAATGGAACCCGAACACCCTGAAATTCATCATCTCCTTGCCGTTATCTTTGAAAAGCGAGATGAACGCGAGAACGCAATTCGATACTACGGATTGGCGAATCATTACAACCCTGACAATTTCGACTGGCACTACAGCTACGCACGGCTGCTCGATCAGCACGCCGAAACACTTGAAGAAGATTATCATAAACACGCCGAAATGGCTGTTAACGAATACACTGCAACTATCGCTCTGAACCCAGACTATGCAGATGCTTACTTCTACCGTGGAATGCTCACGCTCCGCTACCGGCAAATCGGCGAAACCCTTTATCGCTACAGCCAAATTTTAGAGGATTTCAAACAGGTTGCTGAAATGCAGCCCAAAAACCGTGAGGCAAACTACAACATAGGTGTTATCTACCTTGAAATTGATAGACACAATCTCGCGAAAGCGGCATTTAAAAATATGCTTTCTTACGCGCCAAAATATAGAGGCATCCACCTCCATCTCGGGAAAATCGCAGAATGGGAGCAGGCGTGGAAAGCGGCAATTAAACACTACGAAGCCGAAGCAGCCCTGATTCAACAACCCGCTGAAAAAGGGGACGACATCGCCGCCGAAACGTACCAACGCCTCGGAGACCTTTACTACGCACACACCTTGGATTACAATGCCGCGAAAGAGGTCTTAGAGAAAGCACTCGATTTAGACGACACGCATGTACCGACACTGCTCACCTACGGAAACAACTTCTTCAGCATGGATCAACTCGGTGCTGCAGCGGAACAGTTTGAACGGGTCATACAACTCGAGCCAGGGAACCTGACAGCGAACTATAATCTCGCCTTGATGTACGAGTATACGGAAAAACGCGAACAGGCGCGCGCACAATGGAAACGCTTCCTCGAACTTGACCCACCAGAACAGTGGAAGATTGAAGCAGAAAAACACTTGGGGCAGTAGGAACTATGGATGCTAAGTGTTTCAAAGCAACGCTTCAAACTGAATTCATCGGACACCAAATTGAGCATCATACACAAGTTACTTCTACTAACGATATTGCCATCGCACGCGGGAAAGTTGGGGCAGCAGAGGGAACAGTTGTCATCGCAGAACATCAAACCGCAGGGCGCGGAAGATATGGCAGAAAATGGGAGTCACCACCGGGTAAATGTCTCCTCGTATCAGTCGTCCTGAGACACCGACTGCTGCAGGACCAAGTCGCACTTCCGAATCTCGTTGGCGCAATCGCGATTGCACGCGCACTTCAGACAACACATGGACTTGAGGCACGGATTAAGCCACCTAACGATGTCCATATTAATAAGAAAAAGGTAGCAGGTGTACTCACAGAGCTCGCCTATGACACGCATCAGCAATCGTTCTTCGTCTTAGGATTCGGCGTGAATGTCAATGTCGTTTTAGAGGATTTCCCATCGAAATTGTGTGAGACTGCAACTTCTGTGCGTATTGCATGCGGGCATTCTGAAATCTGTCGCGCCTCACTCTTGCATACAATACTCTGCCAATTAGAGGATACCTATCTGCAGTTGAAAGCAGGCGAAACGGAACTAATCATGAAGCAGTTTGAGGAATTGCAGGAGAATGAAAGTCGTTATTAGTGCCTGTCTTTTGGGGGTTCGCTGCCGATATGACGGTGGCGACAGCCGAAACGAATTAGCAATAAAACAGAAAGAGACGGACGATCTGATCCCCGTCTGTCCGGAAGAGGCGGGTGGGTTGCCAACGCCGCGCCCGCCCGCAGAGATTGTCGGCGGCGACGGCGATGATGTCCTAAACGGTAAGGCGAAAGTTATGACTATTGATGGAACAGACGTAACTGCGGCATATTTGAAGGGCGCACATCACACCTTACACATTGCGCAATCACACGGGGCAACGCATGTAATTCTCAAAGCAAGGAGTCCGTCCTGCGGGTGTGGAGACATTTATGACGGCACCTTCTCAGGCACACTTATCACCGGCGACGGCGTAACCACCGCCCTCCTAAAACGCCACGGTATTACTGTTACCTCCATGTAATCCGCGCAGACAATATTTAGAACAAAAGCCTCTACTGCCTAAGAGAAGCATTGAATTAATCGAAAACCACCCTGAAACGAAGTGGAACGGTGCCCAGAGTTAATGGTTTAAAAGGTGTCTAACCTGCCCTCCAATATCAGGACTCCGCATCAACGACTCACCGACAAGCATCGCATGGATACCGGCTTCTTGTAATCGCATCACGTCCGCGCGCGAATAGATACCGCTTTCACTCACCACAATTTTATTCGCCGGGATCGCTTCACATAACTCGAATGTTGTCGCAATATCCGTGTGAAATGTACGTAAATCACGATTGTTGATACCGATAACTTGGGCATCCACGTCCAATGCAATCGCTAGCTCTTCACGTGTATGCACCTCCACCAGACACGCTAGCGACAATGACGCTGCAACCGCCATGAATGCCCGTAACTGTGATACCGTCAACGCTGCAACAATCAGTAAGATCGCATCTGCGCCCGCGACACGCGCCTGATAGATATGATACAGGTCAATCGTGAAATCTTTCCTTAACAGCGGCACATCAACAGCATCTCGGATCGCGCGCAGATAATCAAGTTCGCCCGCAAAAAAATGTCTATCTGTGAGTATGGAGATGGCAGCTGCCCCATTTTCGACGTAGGTCTCAGCAATGGACACCGGATGGAAATCTTCGCGGATAATGCCTTTACTGGGCGATTTTTTCTTCACTTCTGCGATAAGTTTAACAGTATCACACCCTGTAATGGCACCGTGAAAATCTCGTGTCGATGGAAGGTTTGAAATCTGATCTTCCAACTTTGCGAGTGGTATCTGCTCCTGTTCAATCGCCAGTTCTTTCTGTTTATGTGCAACGATTGTATCTAATATCAATCCATTACCTCTCATCCATATTAGGCTAATTATTTGACACGGACTTCAGCCCCTCTAACTTCACAAGGGCATCACCGGAATCAATTGAGTGAGCGGCAAGTTCGATGCCTGCCTCAAGGCTATCTGCTTTCCCGCCCGCAACAATCGCAGCACCAGCATTCAGTACAACGATGTCGCGCTTGGCTCCCTTCTCACCGTTCAGTATATCCACAATTATTTTAGCGTTTTCCTCAGGTGTGCCACCCAAGAGTGCTTCAGGCACCGCTTTCGGGATTCCGAGCGCGGTCGGATCGAGCGTGTACGTTTCGACAACACCGTTTCGGAGCTCCGAGACGCGGGTCGTCGTCGTCGTCGTGATGTCGTCCAATCCGTCATCGCCACGGACAACAAAAGCATGCTGACATCCAAGGTTGTTCAACACATTGGCATGAATTTCGGTGAGCTCCGGCGCATAAACACCAAGCACCTGTGCTTGCGCGCCTGCAGGATTGGTCAGTGGACCTAAGGCATTGAAAATCGTCCGGATACCAATTTCCCGCCTCGGTCCGATGGCATATTTCATCGCACTCTGCAACGCGGGGGCAAACAGAAAACCGATACCGACTTCATCAATGCAGCGTCCGACATCTGCGGGACCGATTTCAATATTCACCCCTAACGCCATCAGCACATTCGCGCTCCCACTTTGGCGCGTTACACCCCGGTTGCCGTGCTTCGCGACCGGCACACCTGCGCCAGCAGTAACGATGGCGGAAGTTGTAGAAATATTGAAATGGTTCAAACCAGTCCCGCCTGTGCTACAGGTATCAACAACCAGTGAATATTTTGTCCGAACAGACGTAGCTTTGTCACGCATGACGCGTGCAGCCCCCGTAATCTCTTCTACTGTTTCACCTTTCAGCCGCAAGGCGGTAAGAAAACACGCAATCTGTGCATCCGTCGTTTCACCCTCCATGATCTCGTTCATGACCTCAACCATCTCTGCTTCGGTTAGGGAATCTCCGACGATAACCTTCTGAATTGCTTCACGAATCACACAATGTTCCTCCTATAAATATGATGACCCCAATTATAGCAAAACTTGATGGATATTTCAAGAACGACATCCCAATCCGATCCAAAAGACTTACTTATCCCATTTTATAGCAAAGCCAACCTGTTAATTTTCCCAAAATATCGGTTTTTTGTGAAAATATGCGAAAAATTACCTAAAATCTTAAAAATAACACATTAAGTATTATAGTGAAGCCAGTAATGATTGAAACACATCACATCGAAATGATGCTCTCTGATTCCCCCCTGATAAGGGGGGGAGGGGGGTTGTCCTCCTAAAAGTGCGCATTTATAGTGAAGCCAGTAATGATTGAAACACATCACATCGAAGCGAGGTCCCTCTGATTCCCCCCTGATAAGGGGGGTTAGGGGGGTTGTCCTCCTATAAGTGTGCATTGATTTTTAGATTTTACGATAAACTTCACAACGTTCGTCCAATTATAGAGATCTTTTGCTCCCGCATGCTGCCTTTGTTACAGACAAGGCACTACATAGCAGGTTTGTTGTGTTGCACAACAGCCGTTTCTATTATATACTAAGGCCTATAGTTCGCTGAGGGCGGATTGTCGACGTGTCGGTGATGTTCGCCTACCGCTCTAGTGTTGCGAATTCAACCTGTTCACCGTGGACACCGGGCATCCCTGATGTGAAACCGCCGGTTATGCGGTTCTGTCCGATGGTGTTGTTGCGCGTCCGTTGCTGCATCAGTCGTGTGAGTACAGGTGGCAGGAGCGTCTCATTAGAGAGACGATAAGATATCCCCAAAGGTTGTGTTTTGTAGATGTGAAACGTGAGAAACTTCAGACCGTGGCGCGGGTGTCCACCTTAGAAATCATGCGCGCCCTTGGACGCTAACAACGAACCCCGCGCTGCAGATGTGTATCGGTGTGAAATAAGGAGATTTTAGCATGTTAAAACAACTTTTGAAAAACCGCGTTTTTATCGTTGGCTTTATTGTGTTTGTGTGCTTCGTGGGCGGGTGTCTGCTGTATCTGTGGCAGCTGGCGCGTGAAGATGCAGAATACGAAGCCGAGACAGAAGCGATCGCCCGTCGGTTCAACGAGAAACAGAACCCGCCTGCGTCGCCGGATGTGCCTGTTGACGAAGAACTCCCACACGACCACGACCACGACACCGCTCCACAGGTGCCGCCGGCACCTCCGAGGGAACCTGCTCCCGGAGTAGAGGTAACCCCCGCGCGTGTGCAGATACCGGAAGGGCTCACCGACCCCGACGAGATTGCGGCGTGGGAGCAGTTGGACTATATCTCGAAGAACATCTATGCGTGGGGCGGGCAACCGTCGCCGCGCGCCGCAGAACTTATCTCACAGTTGATGCCCCCGCGCCGTTTTGTGGGGCCCACCGCACACGGGGATGCCGAAGAAACGGGTGATATGCTGGGATATCTCAAACAGTATAGGGACCCGCGTGCCGCGGAAACATTCGCGGTGTATATGTGTGAAGCGTATGTCGGCGGTACGATGCCTTAGTTGAGATCGGCCCCCCCGCCGTGCCGTATCTGATCCCGTATCTGGAGCTGAGGGACGGTGTTCGGCCCGGAAGAGCTGCGGATGTTTTAGGTCGGATAGGTGAACAGTATCGCTCGGAATTGGGGGGCGTGGTGGCACACATCATCGTTCCAAAAATAGAGCAGTTTTTGGCGGATGTGGCGGCACTGGATGACGAGGGGCAGGGACGTTATTATACGAATAAAGCATGGGCTGAAGCGGCGTTGACGCGGCTGCAGTGAGAACAGGAGGCGTTTTTTCATGAAATGGAAGATCTTTTTTGTCTTGTATAGTTTGTTGGTGTTGTGTGTGATCGGTGTTGGGGCAGATACGGAGGTGGCGACGACTCAAAGTGTCACGACGGGGCTGCCTGGCATCAATCCGCCCGGTTTCGGTATCCAGCCGCCACAGAACCCAAATGGTGTTCCGATTGTTCAACCCCCGTGTGTTCAGTTGAAGGACTGGACGATTGGTCAGAGTTCAGGGAGTGGGAATATCGTCAACAAGACGTTTCTGACGAGCACGGAGACGACGTGCTCGGTGACGATTGAGATAGGGTACTGCTCAACGCAGCCCGCGTTGACCTATCCGATAGAAAGTTTTGATTTTGAAGTGACGATGTCTCACGGTTTTACGAGCGGCGAGTTGGTGACGGATCGTTTGGGACCTGATCCCTCAGAGTTAGATACCGAAACCTCGTTTCGCGTGCGGACAACGATGACGGGTCCGAAGGATACCGGCAACAAGCCTCACCCTTTGAATGGTCGTAACAGCGAGAAGATGTCTGTCACGGTAAAGTTCAAGGGTTACTATGGCTCGGATCCGAACAACCTCCAGACGTTTACGCATACCCGGACGTTTACGCAAGACACAACAGATATGCTGCGTCAAGAGTATCTGGATGCGGATAGAACGGGTCGGTCACCGTTGCCGGTTCCGGGTCGGAGTGTTTTTGTGCCGACGATAACAACAGTAGACGATGACGGGTGGAATACGGGGCATTACGACATCATGATCGATGACGGTTTGATCGCCAAACGGGATGCTTGGATTGCGAAACTCAATGCGTGGCGGGTTGCGAATAGCAAACCCGCGGTGGGAAGGGCGGATTTTAAGGTAAATAGTGCGTATCGGAATCCGTATCACCAACACTACCATATCACTTCAGGTGCTGCGTTTCATAGTCGGCATCCGTATGGGGATGCGCTGGGCATCGCCATCTTTGATGCGGATGGCGATGGCGATGTAGAGTTCGTCAAACACCAAGAAGCCTTAAGCGAAGATGGTGTCCTGCTGGAGGAACAAGCCGAATTAGCGGGTGCTGGTTATACGTCCTCATGGGAGTATTATAGTTCGCATGTGCATGCGGATTGGCGTCCGTCGGTGTGGCCGCCGGTATCGGGTTCGGATCCCCCGTCGGAGAATCCGCCGACGGGAAATTTATCGCCCTTGAATGGGTCTTATACGGCATCCGCGGGCGATAGCCACACGGCAAAATTCACGGCTTCGGAGGCGTATGAAAAGGTGTATTGGTATGTGAAGTCTCCGAGTCAAACTGGTCTGGGAACGAATGTAAAGATAGACACCGGTGGTAGTGGTGTCACGACGGCATCGATGTCGTATACGTTTGCTTCGGATGTGTCGGGCGATTATGCAATCACGGCGTATGCGTATAACTATTCCGATGACTCGGTGTATCAAGTGAGTTATACGGTATCCGTATCGGGTAGCAGTGAGGATCCGCCCGATGATGGCGAGGATCCGGGCGAGTCTCCAAGTGATCCTATAGACAACACCCCGAGTTGTCAAGACTGCACCACCGATTGTAGTTATCCGTGTGGTTGCACGAATTCGGGAACGTGTGGTGGTAGCACGCCGCCGGACGATGGCGATGATCCTGACCCCGACCCCGAACCGGATCCTGACCCCGAACCGCCGGGGAGTGTTGTGCCTGCGCCGGGTTCTTCCCCGATGGCTGCCCCCGGTGAGACGCACACGTCGAACTTCACCGCGGATGAGGCGTATGAAAAAGTGGAGTGGTATGTGAAATCGCCGAGCGAAACAGGGTTAGGCACGCTTGTCGAAACCGACATCGGCGGCAGCGGCATAACAACCGCCTCGTTGTCTTATACATTTGCCTCGGATGCCGCTGGCGATTATGAAATCACGGCGTATGTGTCTAACTATGCGGATGACTCGGTGTATCAGGTGAGTTATACAGTGGCTGTGTCGAGCAGCAGTGACCCCGACCCCGAACCGGAACCCGAACCGCCTGTGTCGCTTCCGGTGTGGAGTGATATTCCGGATCCGTATAATCTCACCGTGGGTGAGAGTTTTAGTTTAGATTTGAATAGTTATGTCACAGGCGATCCGACGATTACAAAGATTGGAGGTGCGCTGCCTGCGGGTTTATCGTTGGTTGGGGGTGTCTTGAGTGGGACGGTGACGACGGTGGAGACTCGCAGTGCCCGCTTTGAGGCGACGAATTCTGGGGGTTCTGCGGAGAGCGAGTGGGTTAAGATTATTGTGTCGGCATCGCAGTGAGTTGTTTTCCGTGATGTTGCCGGAATAAGCGTTTGCTGTTTTTCACTTTTTCCCCCTTTTTGAAACGCGCCTGTTCTTTTGGTATAGCGGGTGCGTTTCTCATACTCATCGTTTTCCTTGTGTGACGATTATAGACAACAACCTATTTCGTCCGTTAGGCTGGCGTGAGACGCGCCCTATAGAACCCTACTGCCTCATTGGGACACTCTTACCGCTCGATGCCACCACAGGGAACACCGCACACCTCGTCACCCTCGGTGAGAAAATAGACGATCACACAAAAGTCGTCTCCATAGAACACAAACAGGTGGTACTTGAAACAGATAGAAAACAGCGGACGGTGGGGATGTCGATCGGTTTCCAAAAATAATAAGTGGGTTTTTCAAGTTTCATTTGACATTGCCATAATCGTATGATATAATTTATTGCAAGTTTATTTGGGCACTTATCCGTTTGATTATATCATAGGTTCTGGTTTATGAGAAACGGCACGACTTTAACATTTGGGCCTGGTTTAAAAATTTGCATTGCAATAAGTCTCTGCTGTTATGTCGCGCTGCTCGGTGCTACCGAACTCACACACGATCACGCTGAACATTCGCACGCCCATACTGAACATTCCGATTCTGTAAACACCTGTGCAGCCTGTTTCTACAACAGCCTGCACGCTGGCGTTGAAGTTGAGCCTTTTACGTTCACCTCTCCGCTTCTTATTACGACGACACTCCCATTTTATGAAACCGTTTTTTCTCCTTTAAGACTTACCGCGAACACTCAGATTCGTGCCCCACCTGTATTCTCCACTGAGCTCACAAGTTATGCCTTTTAAAGGCAGATTTCGTTTTCCTTTATACCTGTTATTTTACAAAGATCGCGGGGTTACCTATGGCGCGCCCGCGCTTTGTCCACCGCTGCTTTGCGACGTATCATAGCGTTTCTGTCGTAGACGCTATCTGATTGTGGGCCAATGGATGGCCCGCTTTCAGAATGTCTATATGCACATCTCTTACGCGAACAAAGCAGGGGTGCTCGCGGCATGCCAACACGCGTTCCATATTTTTCGCGTAGCATGTTCGTCGTTAGGCGCAATTCTATTTTAGCGTTGATGGGCACACTCTATGCCATCAGATTAAAGATTTTTTTAAGATTTGGAGAATACAATGTTTACACGTTTTTATGGAAGCGGCTTTTCTGTCGCTATTTCACGCTTGATGTTACTTAGTCTCATCGCAGTGCTACCGCTTATGGGCGGTTGCGGTGAAGACGACAACCCGATTATTGATGACCACGACCATGATCACGAAACGGATGCCCCCCTTCACGCCGATGTCGACGGCTTTGTTTTGGAGGTTGAGGAGGTGGAGGTCTATCGTCAGTTTCAAGGCACCCATACCGGCGGTCTCACCGTCAACGTTGGTCAAGAGATTGAGGTCCATGCCGTTTTTCTTGATGCAAACGGTGCCGAAGCCCACCTCGATGAAGTAGAGGGCGTGGATGAACATGGTCATGAAGAAGAATTCGGCTTGGGCTTGTCGGAGTACGATTCCGCTATTATCGAGATCCATCTGGA